>JAISCM010000035.1 GCA_031265595.1 Tannerellaceae bacterium | reverse complement strand
TTTCCTACTCCGGCAAAAACAATTTGTCCGGGAGGGATACCGGCCTTTAGTGCCGCTTGTATTTCGCCTCCGCTCACACAGTCGGCTCCCAGGCCGTTTTCTGCTATGATGGAAAGGATGCGGGGGTTCGCATTCGCCTTTACGGCATAGTGTATATGATAATTATATTTACCAGCTTCTCTTTTTACCACATTCAGGGTTTCTTTCAGCAGTTCTACATTATAATAATAGAAGGGTGTCTGAAGTGTCTTAAATTTTTCAATGGGAAATGTTCCTTTTAGCATATTCGTACAAAGTTCGTAATTCAATTAATTAAACAGATGCTGGCTCAATGCCTGTAAGGCTCTTTTCTTATCGGATGATTTAACCAATAGAGAGACATTATAATTGCTTCCCCCGTAAGAGATCATCCGTACGGGAATATCCATCAAGGCATTTACAATGCTTGCCTCAAAACCTACATTATCCCATTCCAGATCGCCTACTACACAGATGATAACCAGCTCGTCATCTACCGTTACTGTTCCATATTTTTTAAGGTCGTCTACTATTTCGTCCAGACGCTTGCGGCTGTCTATTGTGCAGGATACGCCTACTTCGGAGGTGGTAACCATGTCAATAGGCGTCTGGTAGTTTTCAAATATTTCGAATACTTTACGGAGGAAGCCGGTAGCCAGCAGCATACGGCCGCTTTTGATCTTAATCGCCGTAATATTGTCTTTGGCCGCTACGGCTTTGATTTTACCTTTTTCTGTTTCGTTAGAGATCAGGGTTCCCGGCGCTTCCGGTTGCATTGTATTCAGCAAACGAACGGGGATGTTATTCAGCTTGGCGGGGAGGATGCAGGTAGGATGCAATATCTTTGCTCCGAAATAAGCCAGCTCGGCAGCTTCTTCAAAGTGAAGCTGGCGGACAGGCGATGTGCCTTCCACATAACGCGGGTCGTTATTATGCATGCCGTCTATATCTGTCCATATCTGAATTTCAGCGGCATGGACAGCCGCTCCTACTAATGAGGCGGTATAATCGCTGCCTCCGCGCTGAAGGTTGTCTATCTCGCCGTATGCATTCCGGCAGATATAGCCTTGGGTGATATATAGATCGGCATCTTTATTTTCGGCCAACAAGGCGGATAGCTTTTCTTTAATGTAGATAGGGTCGGGCTCTGCATTTTTATCTGTCCGCATATAGTCTAAGGCGGGCAGAAGAACAGACTTTATACCTGCTTCGTTCAGGTATAAATTCATCATGCCGGTAGAGATCAATTCTCCCTGCGCCAATACAACCCGTTCTTCAAACAGGGTAAAAAGGTCTTTGGTAAACGTGCGTATATAGTCAAAGTGGTGGGATATCAATTCTTTCGCCCGCTGCTTATATTCTGCGGCGCTGTAAAGCTCGTCGGCATGTTTATAATATGTAATGGCAAGCTTGTTGATTATTTCATTTGCGCCATCGGGATTCTTCTTATATAAATAATCGGAGATCTCAACCAATGAGTTAGTAGTGCCCGACATGGCGGATAATACAACGATGTTGTGCTTTTCCGCTGTGATCAGCTTCGCCACGCTCTTCATCCGTTGTGCCGAGCCTACAGAAGTACCGCCAAATTTTAAAACCTTCATCTTTTACTGTATTAAATTGTTTTTCTTTACTTTAAAACACTGCAAAGTTATATAAAAAATCATTCCCCTATATCGCTGAGGCAGCTATTCTCGCATTTCACAATACGCGCAGGGAAATTCCGCACAAGCGTATAGTTATGGGTCGTCATAATCACGGCTGTTCCTTTTTTGCATATATCGTGAAGCAGTTGTACGATCTGCATGCTCGTCTCCGGGTCGAGGTTTCCGGTAGGCTCGTCGGCCAATATCAGCCGGGGTTCGTTTAATAAGGCGCGGGCAATTACGATGCGCTGCTGTTCGCCTCCCGATAAGGCATGAGGCATTTTGTATCCTTTCGTCTGCATGCCTACCTGATGGAGCACATCGCTGATGCGGGCGGAGATCTCATCTTTTCGCTTCCAGCCGGTAGCTCGTAGTGCGAACTCCAGGTTTTTCTCTACGATACGGTCTGTCAGCAGTTGGAAGTCCTGGAATACTATTCCCAGGTTCCTGCGCAGATAAGGTATTTCGTTCCGTTTTATTTTCAGCAGGTCGTATTCCATCAAATGAGCCTGTTCTCCATCCAGCGGCACTTCGCAATATAAAGATTTCAGCAAACTGCTTTTCCCCGAGCCCACTTTGCCTATCACATATAGAAACTCCCCATTATGAAGCGTAAGCGAGGCATCCCGTAAAATAATATTCTCATCGCGTTTTATTTCTATATTATCCAGCCGGAGCAATAAGTCGTTTTCCATACCTTTATTCTTTATGCCTTCTCATTAATTCGCGCGACAGGTCTTCTATCCGAAGTCCTTTACTGGTAAGCAACACGATCAGGTGATAGATCATATCCGACGCTTCATAAATAAAGCCCTCTTCCGTACCGTTCGTTGCTTCTATCACTGTTTCTACAGCCTCCTCTCCTACTTTCTGAGCCATACGGTTCACGCCCTTTATAAATAAAGAAGTAGTGTACGAGCCTTCGGGCATTTCCTGCCGGCGCTGCTCTATAAAGTTTTGAAGATATTTCAGAAACATCACATCTTCTCTGTTTTGTTCTCCGAAGCACGTATCATTTCCGGTATGGCATACCGGGCCAGCCGGGTCGGCTTTTATCAGCAAGGTATCATTGTCGCAGTCGGCCAGTATTTGTTTTACTGATAAGAAGTTTCCGCTTGTTTCGCCCTTCGTCCAAAGACAGTTCCGGGTGCGGCTGAAAAAGGTTACTTTGCCTGTTTCCTTTGTCTGCCGGTAAGCTTCTTCATTCATAAAGCCCAGCATCAGCACTTTGTTCGTCTTATTATCCTGGATAATGGCAGGGATCAATCCTCCTGCCTTGTCGAAATCTAAATTCATCTATTTAATTTCTTTTATATTCGTATAGTAACGCCCTCTTTCAGCAGGTATTGTTTCAAATCCGCTATCCCTATTTCTCCAAAATGAAAGACGCTGGCGGCCAGCGCTGCGTCTGCTTTCCCTACTGTAAACGCATCCCTGAAGTGTTCTTTTTCCCCGGCGCCGCCCGAAGCAATAACTGGTATGCGCAGCCGGCCGGCCAGGGTCGCCAGGGCTTCGTTGGCATAGCCTGCCTTCACGCCGTCATGCGTCATGCTTGTAAACAGGATCTCGCCGGCGCCGAGGCGTTCTGCTTCTACAGCCCAGTCGTACAGTTTTTTGTTGGTAGGGATGCGCCCTCCGTTCAGATAACAGATCCAGTCGCCCGCTTCATAATTGGCGTCAATGGCTACGACGCACACCTGGCTTCCGAAGTTTTTCGCTATTTCTTCTACCAATGGGGGATTACGGAGCGCGGCGGAGTTGACAGATATTTTGTCGGCTCCGGCATTCAGCAAACGCTCTACGTCTTTCATCTCATGGATCCCCCCTCCTACGGTGAAAGGGATATGTATGCAGGCGGCTACTTTGCGCACCAGTTCCGTAAACGTCTTGCGCCCTTCGTGCGAAGCTGTAATATCCAGGTATACCAGTTCGTCGGCGCCTTCACGGCTGTAGTGTGCGCCTAATGCTACCGGATCGCCGGCATCGCGGAAATTTACAAAATTTATTCCCTTTACCGTCGTTCCGTCTTTTATGTCCAGGCAGGGAATAATTCTTTTTGCCAACATAGTGTTAATCGTCATAGTTATCTGTAA
>JAISCM010000201.1 GCA_031265595.1 Tannerellaceae bacterium | reverse complement strand
CCGAATGTAACGTTCGACGTCTTTTCTCTATGCCTGAAAAGCGGGAATGTCTGTGTGCTCAAAGGCGGTTCCGATGCTGAATTTTCAAACAAAGCCCTCGTCTCCCTGATTCACGGCGTATTGAAGATGTCTGCCATTCCTTCCGCTGTTTGTACCCTTTTGCCTTCCAATCGCGAAGCTACCACCGAACTGTTACATGCAACAGGCCTTGTAGACCTCATCATTCCGCGCGGCAGCAGTTCCCTTATTAATAATGTAAGAGAGAATGCGCGTATCCCTGTAATAGAAACCGGCGCCGGCATCTGCCACACCTATTTCGACAAAGAAGGCGACGAACATACCGCCCAATCCATCGTCCTGAACGCCAAAACAAGGAGGGTAAGCGTCTGTAACGCATTAGATTGCCTGATTATCCATAACGACCGCCTCGGCTCCCTTCCGTTCATTTGCAATAAAGAGTTGCAGGAAAAAAGCGTCATACTATACGCCGACGAGCCTTCCTACGCCATCCTTTCCGCCCATTATCCGCCGGAATTATTGCAAGCTGCCTCCGAAGAACACTACGGAACCGAGTTTCTCGATTACAAAATGAGCATCAAAACAGTACCTTCTTTCGACGAAGCAGTAGAGCATATCGCAAAATACAGCTCCAAACACAGCGAATGTATCATCACCCAAAATCCGGCAACTATCCTGAAGTTCCAGCAATACGTAGACGCCGCCTGTGTATACGCCAACGTATCAACAGCCTTTACCGACGGCGCCCAGTTTGGTTTTGGCGCCGAAATAGGCATCAGCACACAAAAGCTACATGCCCGCGGCCCCATGGCCTTACCCGAACTGACCACCTACAAATACCTGATTGAAGGCAATGGCCAGATACGCACGCCGAGGGGTTGCAGAGGGTTGCAGAGCGATTAGCAATACTTGGGATCACCTACAAAAGTTCATACAATCATCCCATCGTTTTATTGTTTTGATGGTGAATAAGTAATCGTTTTGTCGTATCCTATTGATCAATAGGATGCGACAAAAACAGGAAACTGATGCGATCTTTTCAATAGTTTTGTATGAAGAAAAGGCTTAATCAAGTACGCCACTCCCGGGCATCGGCATGAAAAATCTATACCTATATGATTGTTTATTATTTTACTCTATAGTTATATTATCTATTATATTCTATTTCTTCCTAAAGATAAAAGTATACTATATAATTTATTATAGTATTTATTGTTTACCTATTCTTTATTGAATTATACTTTGTAAACAAAAAGTAAATTATTTACAAAAGTAACTACTTGCTATGTAGACTATTAATATAAAATTGTATATCCTGTTTACATTATGATACTGGTAATAATATGGTTAAATTGATTGTAAGGTAGCGTATTATTTATGATTGTATGATAGCGTATGTTATTTTAAAGGATTAAAATCAATATCGTTTCGTTAAGGATTGATAGTATTGGCGTAAGCAGGGTATAATCTGAAGTAAAGCTTCTTCTACCCCGGACTGTACGCTGCTTGCGGTGGATAATAGATTTTTTATAGTTTGTATATGTGTAGATTGCGGATTTCTTTCTAACTTGCCGCTTGTTTACTATTTAATAAGAATTTTGATGAGAAATTTTACTTCTGTTTATGATATCGGTGATTTGAAAGTTGCTTTACAGAGCGCTTTTGAGATAAAAAAGAATCGTTTTGCCTTTGCTGATCTGGGAAAGAATAAGACGTTGTTGATGATTTTCTTTAATTCCAGCCTACGTACCCGGTTGAGTACGCAGAAGGCAGGTATGAATCTGGGGATGAATACGATGGTGCTGGATGTAAATCAGGGGGCATGGAAACTTGAGACGGCGCGTGGCGTCGTGATGGATGGCGACAAATCGGAGCATCTTCTTGAGGCGATCCCTGTTATGGGGTCGTATTGCGATATCATTGGCGTGCGCTCTTTTGCAAGGTTTGAGAATAAGGAAGAGGATTGTAATGAAAAGGTGTTGAATGAGTTTATTCGATATTCGGGCCGGCCGGTTTTTAGTATGGAAGCGGCTATGCGTCATCCGCTTCAGAGCTATGCCGATTTAATTACGATAGAAGAATATAAGCGAACGGAGCGTCCGAAGGTAGTATTATCCTGGGCGCCGCATCCGAAGGAGCTTCCACAGGCAGTACCCAATAGTTTTGCCGAGTGGATGAATGCTACGGACTACGAATTTGTTATCACCCACCCGGAGGGTTACGAACTGGATGCGCAGTTTGTGGGAAAAGCAAAGGTGGAATACGATCAGAAGAAAGCTTTTGAAGGGGCTGATTTTATCTATGCAAAGAACTGGGCGGCCTTCACAGACCCGAACTATGGCAAAATACTGAGCAAAGACCGTGGCTGGACGGTGGATAGCGAAAAAATGGCGCTGACAAACAATGCTTATTTTATGCACTGCCTCCCTGTTCGCCGGAATATGATTGTGACAGACGAGGTGATAGAGAGCCCGCAAAGTATTGTTATCCCGGAAGCGGCCAATCGCGAAATTTCCGCACAGGCTGTTTTGAAGCGTTTGCTGGAAGATAATTTTTGACAGATAACTTTTTTAAATAATATCTAATCCTTAAATAGTATTGTATATGAAAAGAATGATTTCTCTTATTTATGTATTCTTGTTTGTGCTCACGCCGGTGGTTTGTTTGCAGGCCCAACCGTCGCAAAAGCTGGTTAGTGTGATTGTATCTCCCGACCATACGGATTGGAGGTATAAAGTAAATGAAGAAGTTACCTTTACGGTGCAGGTCTACAGAAATGAAAACCTCCTGAAGAACGTAACGGTGGATTATGAGTATGGCCCCGAGTTTTTCCCGACAACTAAAAAGCAGGACGTCGTTTTAAAAGAAGGAAAGACTACGCTTAAAGCGTCTATGAAAACACCCGGTTTTCTGCGCTGCAAAGTAATTGCCAGGGTAGACGGAAAGAGTTATGAAGGCCTGGCTACGGCAGCTTACGACGAAGATAAGATCCAACCCACTACACAAGACCCGAAAGACTTCGATGAGTTTTGGACAAAAGCGATCGCCGACGCCCGTACGATCCCCCTCGACCCGAAAATGACCCTGCTTCCCGACAGATGCACTTCTACGCAAAATGTGTATGAAATCAGTTATCAGAACGACCAGAATGGTTCGCGGATGTACGGCATTTTGACTACGCCTAAAAAGCCGGGTAAGTATCCAGCCGTTCTGCAAGTGCCGGGAGCCGGGATCCGTCCGTATCGCGGCGCTAATTTCGGCGTCGATGTTATTTCGCTCGAAATTGGTATTCACGGCGTGCCGGTGACGTTGCCGCAGGAGGTTTACAGCAACCTGGCCGCAGGAAGTCTGCGAAACTATTGGGCGATCAATAAGAACGACCGCAACGCACATTACTACAAACGGGTATTCCTCGGATGCGTGCGGGCGGTTGACTTTATCTATGCACTGCCCGAATTTGACGGATCTACCGTTGGCGTAACCGGTGGAAGCCAGGGAGGCGCTTTGTCTATTATCACGGCCGGCTTAGAGCCCCGCATTACGTTTCTGGCCGCTTTTTATCCGGCCATGTGCGACTTTGCAGGATATTTGAACGGCCGGGCCGGCGGTTGGCCGCATTATTATCAAAAAGCCACACCCACCGCCAATGAAGTAGAAACGCTTTCTTATTTCGACGTAGTGAACTTTGCCCGGCGGGTAAAAGCTTCCGGCTGGTATAGCTGGGGATACAATGACGTTACCTGCCCGCCCACTTCCATGAATGCCGCCTATAATGTAATTCCCGGAGCAAAAGAATTGCATTTATTCCTTGAAACAGGCCACTGGACGTTTCCAGAGCAGTACGAAGCCTGTTCCGCCTGGATCCGCGAACACTTATTTTAAACAGAGAAAACGGTGGATAGCATCCGCCGTTTTTTTACCGGAAGCCATAGCAGTTACAACGAGGCTTGCCCCGGATGTGGCGTCGCCGCATGCAAAGATGTTTCCTGTTGTATAGCCATCCTGACCGGCGGCAATGTTTTTTCGTTCATTGACCGGTAGCGAAAGTTCTTTTACGAGTCCTTCCTGTTCAGGATGCACGAATCCCATGGCGAGCAAGACTAAGTCGGCTTCTATGATTTCCTTTTCGCCGGTTGCGTTTTCTACTTCCACGCCTTTTACATGGTTGTTTTCGCCTATAAACCGACAGGTTTTCAGGTTCCATCGCCGCACGCAGCCTTCCTCATGGCTACTGCTGGTTTTGAGTATCTGCGGATACATCGGCCAGGGCGTATCCGGATTATGATCTACCGGAGGCTTCGGCATAATTTCAATCTGCATCACACTAAGCGCTCCGTGGCGATTGGCCGTACCTACGCAATCGCTCCCCGTATCGCCCCCGCCGAT
>JAISCM010000180.1 GCA_031265595.1 Tannerellaceae bacterium | reverse complement strand
TATATCGGCAGAATTACTGATATATATCGGCAATATTACCGACAATTGTCAACAATATTGCCGATATATGTCGGCAAACAAATTGTTACAACCGGTTTTCAATAGTTATCAGGTAGACGCTTCCCGAATACGTAAATCTATAGATCATTCTGTTTGCGAACAATGTTAACTTCTTTTCTCCCTGAATGGCGGCTATTGCATATCAAAAAAAATGTACGTACATTTGTATGGGTAAAATTAAAAAGTATGAGAGTAATTACCACCAGAGAAATAACCCGGCAAACAAAGGCTTATTTTGAACTTGCCGAAACGGAACAGGTAGCTGTTAAACGGGGGAAAAATAAATATGTGAACCTAGTTGTAACGGAGGAGCCGGACACAAAATTCGTATCCGAAAATTGGGTAAAAGAATTTTTATCTATCCCTGCGGAATATAGAGTAAATCCGTTTGACGTAAGCCCGTCCGGCGACTTATTTTTTGCAGATAAGAGAAATCTTGAACATATAGACAATGCCAGGAAAGGGAAAACTAAAAAGCTATCCAGGGAAGAACAAGCAGAACTTTTTCGTTAAGCATGATATTTATATTCGGCTACCGCAATCTCCCCCTCTACGAACCGGTGAAAGGAAACGGCCACTGGTGGAACGACCACGTTTCACCCTACTTTCCGCTTCAGCAAAGGGTTTGAAGCGCCTGGTGAAAGGTGAAACGTAGTTGTTAAAAAGCCCTGGTAGGAAGATGATTTTTAACTTCTTTTCTCCCTGAATCGCGACTATTGCATATCAAAAAAAATGTACGTACATTTGTATGGGTAAAATTAAAAAGTATGAGAGTAATTACCACCAGAGAAATAGCCCGGCAAACAAAGGCTTACTTTGAACTTGCCGAAACGGAACAGGTAGCTGTTAAACGGGGGAAAAACAAATATGTGAACCTGGTTGTAACAGAGGAGCCAGACACAAAATTCGTATCCGAAAATTGGGTAAAAGAATTTTTAGCTATCCCTGCGGAATATAGGGTAAATCCGTTTGACGTAAGCCCGTCTGGCGACTTATTTTTTGCAGATAAGAGAAATCTTGAACATATAGACAATGCCAGGAATAGCATCAAAAATGGCAAAGGACGGAAATATACGTCTGAACAGATTGATAAATTGCTCGGACTGTGAGGTACGATATTATTCTTTCTCCAGAGGCAGAGGAGGGTTTGCAGAGGCATGCCCGGTCGGGGAATAAGTCGGCGCTTGAAAAAATATCCGCACTTATCCGTGAACTGGAAGAGCACCCTACCACAGGAACGGGCAAGCCTGAACCCCTGAAAGGAGACAGAAAAGGGCAATGGTCGAGACGGATCATCAGGGAACACCGCTTGGTATATGAGATTTACGAGAATGTTATTACGGTGGTTCTCATTTCCTCATACGGGCATTATGGCGAAAAATAAGAAATGGGAATATGCCGGAACAAACGCAGGCCGATAAAAGAATACAACAGATATGAACGTAACAGACAGGTTTCTGAAATATGTTTCTTACGATACGCAGTCGAGTGAGACATCGGGGAAGACGCCAAGTACGCCGGGTCAGCGCGTATTGGCCGAGGCGATAGCGGAAGAATTGAAGCAAATGGGCCTGGAAGAGGTAACGCTGGACGAGCATAGCTACCTGATGGCTACGCTTCCGGGGAATACGATGAAGAAGGTGCCGGTGATCGGGTTCGTTGCCCATCTGGATACCAGCCCGGATATGCCGGGGAAAGGCGTAAAGCCGCGTATCGTAACGTATAAGGGGGGCGATATTGTGTTATCCGAAAAGGGCGATGTGGTGTTGTCGCCCGGCATGTTTCCCGAGCTAAGGGATTATGTGGGGCAGGAGCTTATCGTAACCGATGGCACGACCTTGCTCGGGGCGGATGATAAAGGCGGGATTGCCGCTATTCTGTCGGCTATGCAGTACTTTATGGAACATCCGGAGGTGGAGCATGGGAAAATACGGATCGCCTTCACACCTGATGAAGAAATAGGGCAGGGGGCCGACCATTTTGATGTGGACAAATTCGGTTGTGCATGGGGCTATACGATAGACGGCGGGCAGATTGGCGAGCTGGAATATGAGAATTTCAATGCCGCCGTTGCGAAAGTACGTTTTAAGGGGCTGAATGTACATCCCGGAACGGCCAAAGACAAGATGGTGAATGCTTCGCTGCTGGCGGTAGAGTTTGCCGCATGGCTTCCCGTAGTGAAACGCCCGGAGCATACCGAAGGCTACGAAGGTTTCTTTCATCTTACGGCGATGAGCGGCACGGTGGAAGAGGCGTCTCTTTCTTATCTTGTACGAGATCATGACCGTAAATTGTTTGAACAAAAGAAACAGTTGCTTCAGTCGCTCACCCGCCTGATGAACGAAAGGCATCCCGGCAGTACGCTACTGGAGATGCGCGACCAGTATTATAATATGCGCGAAGTAGTGGAGCCAAAGAAACATATCGTAGACCTGGCTTTCGATGCGATGAAAGCAGCCGGCGTAACGCCAATCGTTAAACCCATCCGTGGCGGGACAGACGGGGCGCGCCTCTCATTTATGGGGTTGCCCTGCCCGAATATCTTTGCCGGAGGACTGAATTTTCATGGGCGATATGAATATCTTCCGGTGCAGTCGCTTGAAAAGAGTATGGAAACAATCATTAAACTAATAGAATTACTAACAAAGCAATCTTAAACAAAAAGCAACATGAAGAAGACGCCATTTACGGATGTGCATATTGCATTAGGCGCTAAAATGCATGAGTTTGCCGGATACAATATGCCTATTGAGTATTCCGGTATTATTGATGAACACCTTACTGTGTGCAGGGGGGCGGGTGTATTTGATGTATCCCACATGGGAGAATTTTGGGTAAAGGGGCCGGATGCGCTGGAATTTCTTCAGCGTATTACATCGAACGATGTATCGGCGCTTACGATAGGGAAAGCGCAATATACCTGTTTTCCCAACGACAAAGGCGGCATCGTAGACGATCTCTTAGTGTATTATTACGAACCGGAGAAGTACCTGCTGGTAGTGAATGCCGGAAATATACAGAAAGACTGGGAGTGGTGCATAAGCCATAATGAAGTGGGCGCCGAACTGGAAAATGCGTCGGACCGGATGGCCCAATTGGCCGTACAAGGGCCGGAAGCAAAAGAGATACTCCAGCGCCTTACGCCGGTAGACTTAGCTGCCATTCCATACTACTCCTTTGCCACGGGCGAACTGGCCGGATGTAAGAATGTAATCATATCTAATACGGGCTACACCGGCGCCGGCGGTTTCGAGCTATATTTCTATCCCGGCGATGCGATGACAATCTGGAACGCTATCTTCGAAGCCGGCCAGCCGGAAGGTATAAAGCCTGTAGGCTTGGGGGCGCGCGATACGCTTCGTCTGGAAATGGCTTTCTGCCTGTACGGAAACGACCTGGACGATACCACCTCGCCGATAGAAGCCGGCCTGGGCTGGATCACCAAATTTGCGGAGGGCAAAGACTTTACCCATCGCACGGAACTGGAACGCCAGAAGAAAGAAGGCGTCACCCGCAAGCTTGTTTCCTTTGAAATGATAGACAAAGGCATCCCCCGCCACGGCTATGAAATAGTGGATGAAGGGGGGACTTGCATTGGAACAGTCACCTCGGGCACGATGTCTCCCTGCCTGAAAAAGGGAATCGGAATGGGGTATGTAAAACCGGAATATGCCCAGACGGGCGCTACCTTATATATTAAGGTACGCAATAAAGACTTGAAAGCCGAAGTAGTAAAAGGGCCTTTTAGGAAATGAAAATAGACGTTTGCTTCTCGCCGGCCTTATACCCGGCGTATCATAACCCTGACAGTATTGTAGTAGTAGCCGATATATTCCGGGCTACTACTGCGATTGCAACCGCCTTCTATAACGGCGTTCGCAGCATCCGCCCGGTAGCTACCGTAGAAGAAGCCCGGGCGTATAAGAAAGCAGGTTGGCTGGTAGGCGCCGAACGGAACGTACAGCGGTGCGATTTTGCCGACTTCGGTAATTCGCCCTTCGATTATACCCCGGAAAAGGTAAAAGGGAAAGACATCGTTTTCACTACGACCAATGGCACTAAAGCAATTACCATCGCCCGGGAAGCCTTCCGGGTACTTATCGGCGGGTTCGTTAATTTGCAGGCAATAGCCGGTTATTGCCTGGCGCATCAGCGGGATGTAACCGTACTGGCTTCGGGCTGGGAAGATAAAGTGAATATAGAAGACACGCTGTACGGCGGCGCATTAACGGAAGCGTTGGTAGGAACGGGCCGGTACCAAACGGGAAGCGACGCCGCCATAATAGCCTACGATATGTGGTATGCCCACAAAGACGATCTGATAGACTATATGGAAGAAACCGACCATCTGCCCCGCCTGAAAGCAAACAACCTGGAAGGATCGGTAAGTTATTGCTTAACTTCAGACATCGCGCCTGCCGTTCCTGCGCTTCAAATAGAAAACGAAACACTGATCTTACGTAAGTAAAATGGAAAAGATGAAAAAGATACGCTTCGGCATTGTAGGAACAAACTTTATTACAGATTGGGTAATTGCCGGAGCCCGGCAGGACGAACGGTTTGAATTGACAGCCATCTATTCGCGCACGCAGGAAACGGCCAACGCTTTTGCCGCCAAACATCAGATACCCCACACATTTACTTCATTGGAAGAAATGGCGAAAAGCCCGTTGATAGACGCCGTCTATATCGCCTCGCCTAACTTTCTGCATGCTTCGCAAAGCATCTTGTGTATGCAATATGGCAAACATGTGCTATGCGAAAAGCCCTTAGCTTCTAATGCAAAAGAAGCCAGGGAAATGATAGCCGCCTCGCAGAAGTATCAGGTAGCGCTAATGGAAGCTATGAAACCGACCCTGACGCCGAACTTCCTGGCCATAAAAGATAACATCGGAAGGGTAGGAGTTGTACGCCGTTATTTTGCCTGTTACTGCCAGTACTCTTCCCGTTACGATACGTTTAAAGAAGGAATTGTGCTGAATGCTTTCCGGCCGGAGTATTCAAACGGCGCTATGATGGACATAGGCATCTATACCATCTATCCGATGGTGGTATTGTTTGGCCGCCCTCAAAGGATAGACGCTTCGGGCATTGTCCTTTCTTCCGGCGTAGACGGCCAGGGCGCGGTTAATTTTGTTTACGACGGCATGAACGCAACGGTACTTTACTCCAAGATAGCCAATTCTGCTCTGCCTACGGAGATACAGGGCGAAGATGGGAATATAACGGTAGACCGTATAAATAGAATCGGCAAGGTGGTCTTTACCCCGCGTACACGAACGGCCCCCGGTACGAGCGCCCAACCGGTAGCGGAAGACATAAGCGCTGCTGCCGGTAAGGACGAATATTATTACGAGGTGGCTGAGTTTATACGTCTTATCCAGTCCGGCAAACGGGAGTCGGCTATTAATTCGCATGAAAACTCACTCGCTACATTAGAAATAATAGACGAAGTCCGTCGCCAGTCAGGCGTTGTTTATCCCGCGGATTAAGGGGAAAGGATGGCATTTATTCTTCTTCCGAATCGAAATCAAACTCAAAGTCGAAATCATCATCGGTAAACTGTTCCAGCTCGCGGCGGTCTTTTTTAGTAGGCCTCCCTAAGCCTTTGGCCCGGTTTACGAAGCCGGAGATCTTATTCATTTCCAGTATTTCATACTCTTCCGGCGGCGTAATGTTCTCAAGATACTCCGCTACCAGCTTAGCCCCCATCCGGCGCTCGGTTAATCCTGCCACCTTAAAGGAGAACGTTACGGGAGGTTTGCGCACTTGTATCACATCGCCCACTTTGATCATGCGCGAAGGTTTAACGCTCACGCCGTTGATCATGACCCGGTTCTTCTTGCAGGCTTCCGTTGCAATGGTGCGGGTCTTAAAGATGCGGGTCGCCCACATCCACTTATCTATTCTTACTTCATTCATATCTGCCGGTTATTTATTGTTGAATTGATTCATTGTCGCCTGCACGCCTGCCAGGCAGAAGCTCTTAACCATTTCTACCGCCTGCTCCACCTTCTCGGGCATGATTTCCATCTCTTCCGGTTCGAATTGAGATAGCACGAAACCCACCTGTCCGCCACGTGGGAAATCATTCCCAATACCAAAGCGTAACCGGCAATATTCCTGTGTGCTTAGCATGTCTTCAATGTTGCGCAACCCATTGTGGCCGGCATGGCTTCCTTTCGGCTTCAGACGTAAAATACCGAAAGGGAGGGATAGATCGTCTACAACGACCAGCAGGTTTTCTACAGGTATACTCTCTTTCTGAAGCCAATAACGGACTGCCAACCCGCTAAGGTTCATAAACGTATTTGGTTTGAGCAAGACCAATTCCTTATTTTTAACACGTAGCCTGGATATGGCTCCGTAACGGGCTTCGGAAAAAGAAGAGCCGGCCTCTTCGGCTACAGCATTTACGATGCGAAACCCTATATTATGACGAGTCCCCCAGTAGGGAGGCTCGAAGTTGCCCAGTCCGGCTATTAAATATTTCATACTTGCGATACGATAAAAAAGGGAAGAACATTCGCAGAACGCCTTCCCCTTGTGTAATTTATAACTTGTTTATCAATGTTATTTACCGGCAGCAGCTTGTGCGCCACGGGCAGCACGCGTTAATTTAACAGCGCATACAACGGCATTCTTAGCATTTACCAACTCCAGTTTGTCGTAGTGAAGAGACCCTACCTGGATGGTTTTTCCTAAACCAAGGTTTGTAATATCAATGATCAACTGTTCGGGCACATCTGTGTACAATCCTTTTACTTTCAGCTTTCTCATCTCAAGGCTTAATTTACCCCCGGCTTTTACGCCTTCCGAGTGTCCTTCCAGTTTAACCGGAACTTCGATAACAATGGGTTTGTCTTCAAAAATTTCCAGAAAGTCAATATGCAATACAGAATCATTCACAGGCTGAAACTGCATATCCTTCACGATAGCCATCACCTTCTTACTGCCCGTAAGAGAAAGTTCTACCAGGAATACTTCGGGCGTATAGATCAAATGACGAACGGCTTCTTTGGTAACGGTAAAGTTTGTTACAATAATCCCTTTTCCACCACCAACGTCTACCAACGCTTCGCCTTTGTTCAGCTCGCCTTCATAAGGCAATGCTACCGGTTCGTTACCATATAAAATAGCCGGTATGCCGCCTTCGTTACGGATCGCTTTTACCGCTTTTTTTCCAAGCGTTTCTCTTGGAGTTCCTTCTAATTGAAAATTCTTCATTCTTTTAATTTGTTTGTGTTACTCAAAATTAGTTCTGCTTCCTAATCTCCCATCACACGAGGCTGGGCTTAAAAAAGCGCTGCAAAGATAGAGATATTATTTGTATTATTATAAGTTCGTCATCAATTTATAGCCTTTCCCATGTATATTCACAACGGCAATCGTCTTGTCTTTCTTTAGTAAGTTACGGATCTTCGTCATATATACATCCATGCTTCGGGCGTTATGGAACGTATCATTCCTCCATACATGCTTCAGGATAGCCTCTCTTTCTACCAGCAGGTTCAGATGTTCGCACAGGTATTTAAGCAGATCACATTCTTTTGTTGTGATCTTTAAAGGCCCTCCGTCAAACAAAAGCGACTGCTTACGCGGGTCGAAGGTATACCGGCCCAACTGATAAATCTGATGCCCGTTCATCATCTGCCCATGCGTACGCCTCAACGTGGCAAGTATGCGCAGATGCAGCTCTTCCAGGATGAAGGGCTTGCGGATAAAGTCGTCTACCCCGATCTTATACGCCTGTGTCAGTTCGCTGAGGGATGGCTGTGAACCGATAAAGATCAAGATCGTTTCATAATTCACCTCCATGATCTTTCGGGCAAAACTAAACCCATTCTCCTTCTCTTCTTCAAGGCTGATGAGGCAAATGTCGAATTTGTCACTACAAAAGGCCTTATAGGCCTCATTATAATTAGAAAACCTTACAGGATTGAAATCATTCATTTGCATGAACTCCTGTAGCATAGAACCTACGCTTTCGTCTTTTTCGAAAAGAAATACTTTATGCAGATCTTTATTCATAGTATTTATTAATATGTATATGTTACAACTCCATGGAATGGGATGCATATCTTTATACGGATCGCATGTTAAAAATACTGCATCTTTTAACCGCTCAAAGGTACAACTTTAAGCTTGATTAGAAAAACAAATAGTTGGTATCATTTCGTTTAAATCGTTTGTTCAACATTCCAAACGAAAGCACGCAGGCCCAACGCCTCTGTTTGCTGATCTAATTTCTTTAATAAATCCAGGAAATTGTCTACCTGCCTGCTTTCGATAATCGCCAGAACAGATGAGTTTAAGGTAGGCCATGCATGGCTTCCGTAGTGAGGTTCTCCGTGTTTGCTGCCACGTCCCTGTACTTGTTCCCAGTAAGTAAAGCCTCTGATATTGTTGCGGTCCATTATAGCCAGGATCATTTCGTAATAAGCTTGATTGAATGATATAAATACTGCTTTCATCTGATATTATTTTAATAGGTAAGGGGTAATGGGCGCTAATGGCCCATTACCCTGTTTGTTTTTAATGTTTTTCAAGAAGATGCAATCTGGCCAGCTTCCTTCTTCTGCGTTTTACGCCGTTTGCTGCGAAAATACAATAGACAACGGGTATCAACACCAACGTAATTAAGGTAGAAACCGAGAGCCCCCAGGCGACAGTCATACCCATCGAACGCCACATCTCGGCGCCTTCGCCCGTGCCCAATGCCAAAGGAAGCATACCTAATACGGTGGTAAGCGTAGTCATCAATACCGGGCGAAGACGAGACCGTCCGGCCGTTACCGCTGCCGTAATGATACTCTGCCCTCTTTCGCGGCAAAGGATCATATAGTCTATAATCACAATCCCATTCTTTACTACAATACCCATCAACATAATGAGCCCGATCAAGGCCATAACCCCCAAAGGCGTCTGCGTAATGGACAAACCAATAAGCACCCCTGTGATAGCGAATGGGATGGTAAACATAATGACGAACGGATCGACAAGCGATTCAAACTGAGAAGCCATTACAATAAATACAAGGATAACGATCAGCAGCATCAAGATGCCCAGATCGCGGAACGTATCCTGCTGGTCTTCGTAAGTGCCGCCTATACTCCAGGTAAGGCCCGACGGCATATCCATACCCTTCATTTCCTGGTTGGCAACGGCTACTACGTCGCTTAAGGCAGCTCCCTGGGCCACTACGGCGGAGATGGTAATGACGCGTTCGCGGTTCTTACGCTCGATGGTAGGAGGCGTCATCCGCTCTACTACCGTACCTACATCGCGGATGCGGATGCCTTGCCCGGCGTTATTATACATTATAATATTCTCCAGGTCGTCGATAGACTGACGAAATTCCGGCGCATAGCGTACACGGATGTCATACTCGTCGCCGTCTTCCCTATACTGCGATGCCAGTGAGCCATTGATGCGGTTGCGTAAATACATAGACGCCGTAACTACATTCAGGCCATTCAGGGCCAGTTTCTCGCGGTCGAAATCAATCTGGTATTCGGGGATATAATCTTCGCGGCTGATGTTTACCTGCGATACTACGCTGTTGCTTCTCATCCGTTCGGCAATATCGGCGGCTACTTTGTCTGTTTCTTCAAAGTCATAGCCATATATTTCAATATCTACCGTTGTTTCGCTACCCATACTGGCTCCGCCTCCTGCCATTACTTCGTACTTCTTGATTTCGGTGTATTCGTTCAGGTCGAGGCGCATGGATTCGCATATCTCAATCAGTCCCCTGTTGCTTCCGCTCTTTTCTTTACGTGTCCCTACGCTGTATAAGGAGATGTTGAACTCAATAATGTGCGTGCCATTGGCGCTCAACTGGGCAAAGGTGTTATCCGTATCGGCCTGTCCTTCGCTAAAGCTGATCACTTCTATTTCGGGGTATTTCTCCGTAAAATACTGGTTTAGCCGAACGGCCAGATCCCTTGTTATTTCCTGACGCGTCCCTACCGGCAATTCTATGGATATGGCAATACGGGCATTATCCTGGGTAGGGAAAAACTCTGTTTTAATAGTAGGGATCAATAACATGCTTCCGGCGAAAATCAGGAAGCCGCCCGTTATAATTGTTTTCCGGTGTCTTACCGCCCAATCCAGGAGGCGTGCGTAGGCATCGTCCAGCTTATTGAGCGCTTTTTCTACCGGGGTAAAGAATAGCCGATACAATGTACCCTTTTTCAGATTCAGGCGAAGCATTTTAGAGCAAAGCATCGGGATAAGCGTCAGTGCGGCAAGGGTGGATACGATCATAATGATACTCACGATCCAGCCTAATTGTTTGAATAAAATCCCGGCAATACCGGTTACCATTGTCAATGGCAGGAATACCGCCAGGATGGTAAGGGTAGAGGCAATAACCGAAATGGCTACCTCGTTCGTAGCGTATACGGCCGCTTGCTTAGGCATACTGCCCCGCTCGATATGCGTAGTTACATTTTCGAGTACGACTATCGCATCATCTACCACCATGCCTATGGCTATAGAGAGCGAACTGAGCGAAATAATATTCAGCGTATTGCCCGATGCCAGCAGGTAGGCAAAGGCGGCAATCAGCGAAATCGGGATGGTGAGGATAATAATAAAGGTAGCCCGCCAGCGCCCAAGGAATAAAAAGACTACCAGCATTACGATGAAGAACGTCACCCCGATCGTTTCTACCAAACTGTCTATCGTATTTAATATATTGGTAGAGGTATCAATGATGATGCCCAGTTGCACATCCGAAGGCAGGTCGGCCTGTAATTCGGGTAGCTTATCCTGTACGAGTTTGGATATATTTACCGAGTTGGCTCCGGATTGTTTCTGCACAACGATCATCCCTCCCCGCTTGCCATTGTTGTATGATTCCTGCATCCGTTCTTCTACGGTATCCGTTACGCGGGCTACGTCTCGCAGGTAGACGGTGCGTCCATTCCGGTTGCCTATTACCAGGTTTTCCATTTGCGAAGCATCTGTAAATTCTCCCTGTACGCGTAAGGAGTAGGTGTTCGAACCAATATCAATGGCGCCTCCGGGCGTGTTCCTGTTTTCCTGCGCAATGATAGACGAGATGCTTTCTACAGACTGTCCGTAGGCTTCCAGTTTGTAGGGGTCGCAATATACCTGCACTTCGCGTATGGGGGCGCCGGCTATGGAAACGGCGCCTACGCCTCTGATGCGCGCTAATGGGTTGGCCACTTTATCGTCCAATATCTTGTATAAGGCGTCCATGCTTTCGTTGGCAGTTACCGAAAGGAGGAGGATCGGGATATCCTCTGTTCCGAACTTGAAGATGATGGGGCTTTCGGCGTCGTCTGGCAGGATAGACGTCACCATATCAAGCTTATCGCGCACATCATTGGTGGCCACATCTATATCCGTGCCATATTCAAATTCGAGCATGACGATGGAGATGTTCTCTTTGGATTGCGACGTGATGTTCTTCAGGTCGCTCACACTGTTCAATACGTTTTCCAGCGGTTTGGAAAGGTTCGTTTCTATATCCGCGGCGCTTGCCCCGGGGTAAGCGGTCATTACCAGAATCATATTTGTCTCTATTTCGGGAAGCAGGTCTACGGATAGCCTGGTAAGGGAAAAGAGCCCCATAATAACGATGGCAACGAATATAAGAGCTGTAGAGATCGGTTTTTTAACCGCGCTTGCATATAAACTCATATCTGTTGATTTTACTTAATTAACAACTTCTACCTGCATCCCATTCGTCAGGCGGTTCTGCCCGGTGATAACCACCTGGTCGTTATCCTCTATGCCCGATGTCACTTCGTAGCGATTGTCCATACGGCGGCCTAACGTTACTTTAGTATAACTCACGGCCCCGTTCTTGTATATATATACGTAGCGGTCGCCCGAGCCGGCTTGCTTTACAATGGCCTGGTCGGGAGCTACCACGTGCAGCGATGTGCCAAAGCTTACCGTAACGCGGGCAAACATGCCCGGGCGCACCCTCTCATCGTTATTATTCATCCTGATCTCTACGGCAAAGGTGCGGGTAGAGGGGTCTACCGTGGGGTATACAAGATGTACTTTCGCCGGGAACGTTTCGTCGCCATACACATCCAGCTTTACGCCTACATCCATTCCTTTCTTTACCTGCGTGTAGAAGCTTTCGGATACGTTCACGATCAGCTTTACCGGACGGATCTGTTCTACCACATATACGGGGACGCCGGCATACATATCTCCGTTGTCATAGTTGCGGGCGGTGATGATGCCGGCTACGGGGCTTAGCAACTGATTGTTCTCCTGCAGGTTTTTATAGGCCGTGCGGCTTACGTCCAAGGCTGCTTTCTGTGCATCCCAGGCAGATTTGGATACGCCTCCTACTTTGTATAACTCGTCGATGCGGGTAAACTCCAGCGCCTGGTTGTCTATCTGTATCTTCGCCTGCTTTAGGTTGGTGTCGTCCATCGTGGCCAGTAATTGCCCGGACTGTACGTGATCGCCTATTTCTACGTGTAGCTTCTGGATACGTACGGGGGCCTGGGGGGCTATCTGGTTTGTTACGTTTGCCTGAACAGTGGCGGTAAATTCGCTCAACTGTTCTACCTCCTGCTTGTGAACCGTTTCTACTTTCACTTTCACCGTCTCTTCAGCCGTAGTTGTTTCTTTCTTCTCGCCGGCGCACGATAGTAGCATAAAGGCTGCCGTAAGGGCCGGTACAAACTTAAACGCGTTGCTTGTTTTCATCCTGTCGTTGTGGGTTATTGTTGTTGTCGTTGTTTTCATTATTGATGGGGGTGTTTGCCTGTTATTTTTTCCAGATCAGCTTTCGCTACTATGTATTCATAGATTGCCTGGTTGAAGTTTAGCTTCGCCTGCGTCATGGCCAGTTCGGCGTCATTCATTTCCAGTAAAGTGCCTGCCCCGGTGTCGTATCGCTTTTGTACGATCCTGTAGCCCCGCCCGGCTTGCTCTACGCCTTTTTGGGCGGCGCTGTAGCGCTTCACGCAGGTGCTCATGTTATCGAGCGATTGCCTTACTACCAATTGCAGGCTGCGCTCCAGGTTGTCTTTTTGTAATTGTAGCTGGGTGATCGTCACTTTTGTCTGGTTGATCTTTTGTATCCTGCTTCCTCCGGCGAAGATAGGGAACGATAGCGAGACGCCCACCATGGAGTAAGGATTCCACTTGTAATTCTTAAACCTGTAATCTTCGTTCATGGCATTCCAATTGTATGCTGCGCTGAGGGAGAGCGTGGGTATAAAGTCGAACTTCTGTAGTGTGAGGGTGTTTTTCAGTTGTTCGTTCTGTATATCCAGTTGTTTCAGGTTGGTATTCTCGTCCAGCGAAGCGTTGGCTGCGGTGGTCATGTAGTCGCCAAATAGTTCGGGCTCGAAATCCGTTAGCCTGCCTTCACATTCAATCAGCAGATCTAAGTCCATCCCCAGGAGGGCTTTCAATTGCCATTTTACCAGCCTGACGGCGTTTTCTGCCTGTAGCATGTTCGGCTCTACGTTCTTAACCGCCACATCGGCTCGTATTAAATCGTATTCGGCCACTAAGCCCTGGTGGTACTTTTGCTCGATGTCCAGAAAGTTTTTCATGGCATTATCATAGCTTTCTTTAAATACTACATACGAATCATTTGCCAGCAGCACGCCGAAGTAGGCCCTTTTCACCTGGTTGGTCATGTCTATTTTAGACGAACGGGCCTGCTCGATGGCTAATTCTACGTCTTGCCCCGAAATAAGTAAACTCTTCCATAAGGCGGCATTCACCAGCGGCATACCGGCTGTAAAGCCGAAGCTCCAGTTGTTAGACAGCCCCATCTCCATGCCCCCGTCTGAGCTTTCGCTTCCCTCGGATGCCTCTTGCGATGCCTCTCCGATGGCAGCGGCCAGCGAGCCGGGCGTATAGCCGGGCACATAGCCGGTTATTACCTTCTCCGCCCCGGTGATCAGGGGGGTGAACATGCTTTCAAAGCCGCCACTTTCGCCAAAGTAGACAATTTGCTTTTTCAGCGTGCGTGCATAATCGGCGCCGAAATTAAGCTGTGGAAACAAAGCGGCATAAGCGCCCTTTTTAGCATACTTCTTCTTCTCAATCTCTTGTTCCGCCACCTTGACGGTTGGATTCTCGCTCATCGCAATCTCAAGCGCTTTTTCCAGGCTAAGCGCTATGGGTTGCTCCTGCGCCTTCACCGGAACAGAAGCCAGAGACGGTAGCAGCATGATGGCTACCCATATCATCCTTTTGCTAAATTCGAATCGTTCCATTTAAATAGATTTGTTATAAGGGTTATATAATTTACGGGATAAAGGTACTATAATGAATGTATCTCAAAGAAGATTACTCGTCTGTTTACAAATTATTCCCGACGAATGACGGATTATGTTCGATGAGTGGTGTAAAAGGGTTCGCATACTTGTTTTTTTAAGTGTTAGTGACAGGGGGCAAAGTTCTACTAAATTAAAGAGACCAAAGTGGTTTATACTGCTATATGATTCGTCTGATTTAAGCCTAATTCCTCCCGGAGCCTGCATTTCCCTTTGTGGGGGAGGCTTTATCCTTTGTGGGGGAACCTTCATCCTTTGTGGGGGAGCTTTTATCCTACGTGGGGAAGCTCTTATCCTTTGTGGGGGAGCTTTCATCCTTTGTGGGGAAGCTCTCATCCTTTGTGGGGAAGCCTTCATCCTTTGTGGGGAAGCTTTCATCCTTTGTGGGGAAGTCTTTATCCTTTGTGGGGAAGCTTTTATCCCTTGTGGGGAAGCTTTCATCCTTTGTGGGGAAGCTATTATCCTTTGTGGGGAAGCTATTATCCTTTGTGGGGAAGTCTTTATCCTTTGTGGGGAAGTCTTTATCCCTTGTGGGGAAGCTTTCATCCCTTGTGGGGAAGTCTTTATCCCTTGTGGGGAAGTCTTCATCCTTTGTGGGGAAGTCTTTATCCCGCATGGGAGGGCCTTTATTCTTAACCAATAGAGCGCCGGGAATACCGTAAATTCACAAAAACAGGAAGGGAAGGGCGTAATTAAAGATTTTCATGTATATTTGTATCTATACATTATATATAATAATTATGGATACAAGAAGAAGATTAACCCGTTCGAGGCGGGGAATGATTGCCGGCGTATGCGAAGGCATTGCCGATTATGTAGGCTGGGACCCTACGCTGGTGCGCGTGGGATATATCCTGCTAAGTGTATTAACGGCGTTCTCCGGGGTTATTGCCTACCTGGTGCTCTGGATCGTTATGCCCAAAGAAGGGACGGTGTAGGCAATGGACTTTGAACTGATATCCCCCTTCAGCCCCACTGGCGACCAGCCCGAGGCGATTGCCGCGCTGACAGACGGGCTGAAAAGCGGCGTCCCCTTTCAAACGCTGCTGGGCGTAACCGGCTCGGGGAAAACGTTTACCGTAGCGAATGTGATCAAAGAAATTCAGCGGCCAGCATTGGTATTGAGCCATAATAAAACGCTGGCCGCCCAGTTGTATAGCGAGTTCAAGGCCTTCTTTCC
>JAISCM010000148.1 GCA_031265595.1 Tannerellaceae bacterium | reverse complement strand
AGGCAAACGGCCTTACCTTATCCAGCGAAGCATCGTACATCCCGGCCAACACTTCGGCTGAGGCAGCGGTTGAGTCGGCGTGCTGTATCCTGAATGTCCAGCTCTCCCGGCTTCCCGGCAGTAAATGATTGCGGAATGTTACCGGCTTAATGCTAAGCTTCTTGTCGGGAAACCGCTTTTGAACGGGTATTTGTTGCGTATACAGCTTCCCTTCTTTTACGAACGTGAACGAAGCCGTTACGCCATCTCCATAACTTTCGAGGAACGGAATACGGAAGGGGCGGTTTTCATTACTAAGCTCAATCCGTTCGCGCGCTACATGGCTATCGCGGGTAAATAATTCGTACAAGATATAAGCTTCTTTGTCTGACGTACCGAATACGAAGGTTGCCTCCTCTCCCGGCAGGCAGTCCGCCTTTCCGGCCACTACCCATGTGTGGGTAACTACCGGCGGGCGTTTATCCTGTTTACTATATAATATAAAGTCTTCGGCATAGTCTATGGTACGCCCTTTGCTGTCTAAGGCTGTCAGGCGCAGGCGGAAACGTCCCGAAGGCAGTTTGCCGAATATTTCTTTCCCTACGGCAACGTCTGTGGAGAATGTGCCTTGGGCCAGCGCTTTCCCTTCTTTGTACTGATCCGCCTCCTGGGTGTCGGCAAGGGTGATGATCGTATAAGTTCCTTTAGCCGGCATGTCTTCTCCATTGAGGGTCAATGCGCTGATTTTTACAACGTCCGATTCTTTTTCTAATTGTTTCTTTATATCGGTAGAAAGTATCATGCTTCTGTCGCCGGCAGAGAAGGTGGAGAGCGCTTCCTGTGTTTCGCTTTTACTGTCGGTTACAGACACTTTTATATCGTAACTCTGAAACGAAAGGGGGAAGCCGGCGTCGCTTTTTTCAGGGCGGAAGGTGAAGGAGAAGGTTCCGCCGTCCCGGATGGCTGTTGTTCCCTGCGCTACCTGTTCTTCCGCCGGGTTGCCGGAATAGGTGCGAAACCAGAACGGCTTCCTGATAATACGGTAGGTAATATCCGCCTGCTGAAGCGCCACGCCTGAGAAGGTTTGCGCCTTTCCTGTTATCGTCACCTCATCGCCAAAGGCTACTTCGTCTTTTACCTTATCCAGTTCTATCTTAAAAGTCGGGCGTTTATATTCTTCTACCTGTATGGAAGTGGAGCCGTTTGACGAAACAAGCGTAAACTGCCCGGTAAGCGCCCGCCCCGGCAAGGTAAATTCTCCGGTGAAGGAGCCATAGTCGTTCGTGGTAAACGATTTCGTGGCAACCTCCTGGTAATTCGCATCGCGGAGCGTTATTTCAAAACGTTTACCTGCCGCCACCTGCGGATTGTCTTTCTCATTCGTATAAGCAATTCCTTTAAAGAATACGGTTTGCCCCGGGCGGTAAAGGCCCCTGTCTGTCAGTAGCCGCACTTCCGTTTGCACCGGATTGTCGCCATAGCTGCGCCTGCCGGTATAAACGCTTGTTATAAACGCCGATGTATCGCCGGCTACACAGGCCTGGCAGGCTCTTATATCATTTCTACCGGGTAAGGCAGCCAGACCGTCTTTGCCGGTTTTAACGGCGCCAGTCTTTGTAAACACATTGCGTTCGTTTGTATAATAATGGACGATCGCGTCGCCCACAGGTTTGCCGGTCTGATAATCAGTTACCAATAACTCCGCTATCCCCGAAGGAGCGTTCCTCGACACAACGGCCAGGCGTGTAACGCTGAACAGATTGTTTATCTTTATCCCGTCTTTGCCCGGCGAGGTGATCACATATTCATACAGCCCGGGTTCGTCCATGCGGATAGATACGCTCGAATCGGCGCTCGTATACGTATTTTTCAACGCAAGCGAGAGAGCGACTTCCTTCACTACTTCGCCCAAGGCGCTTTTCTTTTCATCCGGGTTGTTATATAGATAAGGTAAGGTAGCCTCTATTGTTTTTTTACTGCGATAGATCGTTACGGTTAGATGCGAGATATGGTTGTAACGGATGGTCAGCTCCAGGTTCTTTCCGGGATATACCGTGTTGTTGCTTTGTATTTGCAGATCAGGTTCTTCCATTGCCGCCAGCCAGTTAGTGATAAGGCCTATCCGTTCGTAATCCGGGTAGCGGGCGATGGCGTCTTTACACCATTGGTATTGAAGCGTGCGGACAGAATCCGTTGTTTCCGGTTTGTACGATTTGCTTTGCAGCAGTAGCAGCTTGGCCTGTATGGCTTCTACCACGCAGGGTTTGTCTTTATATACCTGTATAAGACTGTCTACAAACGCCTCATATTTCGCCTCTTCTGCGGGCGAATAACTGTTGCGGTATTGGTATTGCCCGTAAGCTAACAGAAGCGGCAGTAGTGATTCCGGATCGTTCTTTTGCTCATAGTAAGCCATCAGCTCCCGGTAGACCGTATCCGAAGGCCGTATATCGAGGGCGCGAAACGCAAGAAACTCATAAAGCGTAGGGCGCAAAAGGGGTGCCTCTTCCCCGGCAGACATAATATCCTTCCACGCGGCTGTTCCCGTCTGGCGCAACAATGGCGCAGGCTTCAGGGAGGCAGCAAGCTCTTCCTCTATCCGGGCGGTAAAAAGGTCGGCCGGCCATTCCCTGATGTCATCCGGCACAAAGCCCTGAACCGGCGTACGGCGGTCTATCTTCCATTTGTTTATCCGGTAGTAATGGCTGTACATCTCGGCAATCATCGAATGTAGCAAAGCAGTAGTTGCCGTATCCGTTTGTCCGGATTGATAGGTTTCTGCTTCTTTTATAAGATCAGGGAAGCTGTCTTCATTCACCTCCAGCTTCTCTTTCATCTCGCCGATAAGCGATTTGATCAGCAAGGTTGTATTATCCATCTTATTTTCGTTTGGAAGAGGCGCTGCGCTCAGAGTGGTAGTGAGTAATATTAGCAAGTAGTTAAAGTAGTTAGAGTAGTTAAAGTAGTTAAGGAGAAAAGGGGGAAATACACTCGTTCGGTTTTCCTTTTTTATTGTCTTTTCTCTCTTTGCTTTTTCTCTTTTTTTCATTTTCTTTAATTTTTAGGGACTTTAAGGACTTTAGAGACTTTAAGGACTTTAGAGACCTGACTACTTTACTAACTCCTTAACTACTTTAACTACTTACTACCTGACTACTACTTTAACTACTTACTACTTGACTACTTGACTACTTTTACTCCTTACTCCTTACTCCTTAAAAAGGTATGAAACGTATAGCCGTGTGCGTGTCGTTCGTCGGCGGGGTGGTATTCGCGTTCTTCTACGATTTCTTCCCATTCGTCGAAATTAATTTCGGGGAAGAAGATGTCGGCATCTTCAAATACGTGGTGTACGCGCGTCAGGTATAGTTTGTCGGCTAAGGGGAGCGCTTCTTTGTAGATCATGGCGCCGCCGATCATGAAGACTTCCTCTTCTTTTTCGCAAAGCTCAAAGGCGTCTTGCATGGAGTTGCAGACAAATACGTTGATAAAGCTTTCCGGGGGCAAGGTGGTCAGCACAATGTTTTTCCGGTTGGGCAGGGCGCCTTTGGGAAGGGATTCGAAGGTGCGCCGTCCCATTACAACGGCATGGCCTGTGGTAGCGCCTTTGAAGCGTTGCATGTCATACGGCAGGTTCCATAACAACTTGTTTTTTCCACCAATAGCATTCTTTTCGTCAACTGCTGTGATAATTGAAATCATACTCATAAGCTTACAATTTAGAGATAATCTGTAATTTTCGTAAAATGATCAAACGGCCACCACCCCTTTTATATGCGGATGAGGGTCGTAGCCTGTCAGGTTGAAATCTTCGTATTGAAAACGGAAGATATCTGTTACACGAGGGTTTATTTCCATCAGGGGAAGTCTTTTAGGCTCTCTACCTATCTGGAGCTTTACCTGTTCGAGGTGATTACTGTATATATGTGCATCGCCCAGCGTATGGACAAAGTCTCCTGCCTTTAGCCCGGTAACCTGCGCCATCATCTGTAGCAGCAAGGCATACGACGCAATATTAAACGGTACGCCCAGGAAGATGTCGGCGCTGCGTTGGTACATTTGCAGGCTCAGCCGCCCGTTGGCTACATAAAACTGGAAAAAAGCGTGGCAGGGAGGAAGGTTCATATTCTCCAAATCGCCCACATTCCATGAGCTGACAATGATCCGGCGCGAGTCGGGCGATTCCCTGATCATCCGCACAGCCTCCGATATCTGGTCTATAGCCCCCCCCTTATAATCCGGCCACGAACGCCACTGATACCCATAGATATGTCCCAGATTTCCCTCGGCATCCGCCCATTCGTTCCAGATACGCACTTCGTTATCCTGAAGGAATTTCACATTCGTATCTCCCTTTAAAAACCAGAGAAGTTCGTATATGATAGACTTTAGATGCAGCTTTTTGGTAGTCAGCAGCGGGAAACCCTCTTCCAGATCGAACCGCATCTGATGTCCGAAAATACTCAGTGTCCCTGTACACGTCCTGTCTTCTTTCTTTACACCTTCCTTCAATACCCGTTCGAGCAATTCTACATATTGTTTCATCCTTGCTATATTGGTAGAATGCAAATGTACAAAAGTGATTCATATAAACCAAGCAAATAGAAAAAACAACTACAACTGCTGCCGCTCATGTATAATTTTAGGGGTGAAACGCTCAAGCTGTGGTAAGCAAAGCAATCAATCATCGTGACGCTTTTCTGAAAATATCGTAATAATTTGGTAAAGACATCATAATAACTTTTTTTCTTATCCCGGACTCCCCTTATAAAAGAAATTATACTTACCTTGCGCACCAATATAGCAACTACATTTTGTAACCTGTAAATAAATAAGGATTATGCGAAAATTAGCTATCTGTTTCTACGCGGCTTTGTGCCTGTTTCTTCTGTTTTCATGTAGCGAAGAAAAGAAGAAACCCCGGTTGACACTGGATGATTGTCCCGTAATTGCTACCCAGGCAGGCGATCTGACCACGCTTGACCTGTCTTTAGTAAGAGACACCTTTGATTTCCCATTGAGCGCGTTGCTTTCCGGCTATGAACTCATCCGGCTGGAGAACAATTCGGAGAAAGCATTAGTGGGCGCCACCGGTTCTTATGCAGTCAGCGAAAATTATATCGGATTATACACTGATAGTCCAAAGGATTATAAACTTTTCAATAAGAAAGGTGAATATATCCGTTCCATATCATCTGTGGGGCAAGGGCCGGACGAATATCCGGGTGGTGTATACGACAGTTACATTGATGAGAAAAATAACAAAGTCTATTTGTTCACTTCGATTAAATTATTGGTTTTTGACCTGGAAGGGAATCCCTTAAAACATATCCGTTTTCCATTTATGGTACCCAAAGGCCGTTTTATGGTGGATGAAGAAAAACAGGAGTTGCTGATGACGGCGCTCCCTTTCCCGGACACGCCATTGGCTGTATGGATACAGGATTTTGAGGGGAATATCATCCGGGGGATCGATTCGAAGCCTTTCGCTATTAACCCGCCGGATTACAGCAATGAAGTGGATGTCTCATTCAATACCGGCGGGATAGATTATTCATTGTTTCATTGGGTGCCAACACAAGACAGCCTTTATCATTACAACAAACAGGAAAACCGCCTGTCCCCGGCCTTTACGGCAAAGTGGAAGAATGGAGAAGTAATAAGACATGGTTACACGGAGCTGCCCAATCATTATGACGTCTTGATAGTACGCGAATCCGCAACCATCTCATCAACGCCTCATTATCCCCGTATCATTATAGATAAAGCCACCTTACGCGGCTGCTATATAAACCTTAAATATACTATGCTGGGAAATATAGACGGCCCCGCCTGGTGTAACTTTATCCGGGGATACTTCATCGCCAGCTTCTACCCC
>JAISCM010000104.1 GCA_031265595.1 Tannerellaceae bacterium | reverse complement strand
TAGTGTTAATAATCAATTTTTCCAAAAATCTGATTTGGTCTGCAAAGTAAACATTTTTTTCCGGATATTTCAAGCTTAAATTTTTAATTATTTGCAAAGCTTTCTCATATCGTTTCTGTCTGATATAAATCCGGGCCAAGGTTTCTGTAAAATAAGAATCTTCATCCCTGGGAGGAGATTCGTCTGTTTTATTTTTCATCTCTTCCATATCGTGTAAGGTATCATCGGCGTCGTCGTGCCGTAATCCTCTGCCCGGCTCTCTTTGCCGGTCTTTTTCGAGGAACGAGTCGATCAGTTCGTAACCTTTTAGTGGCGGCGAACCGCCGTTAGCCGTATCTGCTGCTTCTTCCGTATCTTCCGAAGACTTCCATAATAAATAGTCGGACGAAGCAGAGGGGCGAAAGAGTATATCCGGATTGGCCGGCCCATCCGGATGGGCAGGTACGTTGCTGTGGGAAGAAAGAAACGAATCAATCAGTGAAAATGAATCATCCTTCTTTCTCTTTTCCTTCGCTGTCTGAACCTTAAATCCATATCGCGTACCTTCAATAAGTGTGAATAGTTTTCTCCGGTCGGAAATGTAAATGGCCATTCGCTCCAGTTCGGAAGCGAAATTGGCGGCATTGAGAACAGCCAGGTTTTTTAAATACAGAATTTTTGCCGTATGAAAATAAGGATACGCCTCCGTCAGTTGTTTTAACTTCGGAAGTGTATCTTTCGTCAGCAGAGAAAGATCCTCCATTACCTGATATAGTTCTGTTGCATCCATGCTTACCAGTCGGCCACGGTGGAGTTGAATATTTGTTCGGTAATTTCCTTTACTAATTCTGCATTCAGTTCGTCTTGAACGAGTTCGAGTATCTGGTCGCTGTTAAATTCGCGGTTGGCCGAGAAAGACTGTTCAAAGTCCTTATCGGGCGTGGCCCGGTTGGCATAGCGTACGCGGATGGTCAATGTCAGCTTCGTCATCGAAGAATAGGCATCTTCTTTTATCGCCATAGGGGCCAGGTCATAACCTGTTATTTCGCCTTCCAGGGCAATATCGCCATTGGCCGAGATCATCTGAAGCTTCGTTCGCCGGATAAAGAGGTCTTTCAGCTCTTCTGTAAACTTCTGTGCCAGCGGGGGGGAAACCAAAGGGGCCTGATTAGGAAAGTCGCTGATGGTGATCGTTTTCGTTGTTTCGTAATCAATAGACGATCCTGTAAAGCTGTACGAAATACTACAGGCACAGAGTATCCCTGATAGTAAGATGATAAACGTTAGTTGTCTGTGGGCTTTCATACTTATTCCAGATTATATTCTTTTATTTTACGATAGAGCGTCCGTTCGGATATTTTCAGGTCGGCAGCAGCGTTTTTGCGCCGTCCGTTATGCTTTTCCAGCGCTTTTTTTATCATTTCTTTTTCTACATCTTCCAGCGATAACGATACTTCTTCTTCTACAGGCTCTGCATCCTGAATGGAGTGAGGGATGGGATGAGGGTGAGAAACGGTCTCTTCGTGGATGGATACGGGCATATTCCCTCCCATAATTTCGTGTACAAGCTTTTTTAGTTCATTTACATCATTCTTCATGTCGAAAAGAACCTGGTAGAGTATCTCCCGTTCGCTGTTGAATATCTTTTGCTCATTTTCTTTCTTTAGCAATACCGGGTATTTCTCTACCGTAGCATCCGGCAGGTATTGCTGCAATATATCCGCCGTAATATCCCGGTTTTCTTCTATAATAGAGATGCGTTCCGTCAGATTCTTTAGCTCGCGGATATTACCCGGCCAGCGATAAGAGATAAGTAACTGGCGGGCGCCTCCATCCAGATGAATAGCAGGCATCCGGTATTTCCCGGCGCAATCGCTTGCAAATTTGCGGAAAAGCAGTATAATATCGTCGGCGCCCCTTTCGCGCAACGGAGGGATCGTTACGGGGACGGTGCTCAGGCGGTAGAACAGGTCTTCACGGAATTTCCCTTCCATAACAGCCTGGTTGAGGTTTACATTGGTAGCGGCCACAATCCGTACATTGGTCTTAAATACCTTGGAAGAGCCTACTTTAAGAAATTCGCCCGTTTCGAGCACACGCAGCAGGCGCGCCTGTGTGGGGATGGGTAGTTCTCCTACTTCGTCGAGGAATACGGTGCCGCCATCGGCCACCTCAAAGTAGCCTTTTCTTTCGGCAAAAGCGCCGGTGAACGAGCCTTTCTCGTGTCCGAACAGTTCGGAATCTATCGTCCCTTCCGGGATGGCCCCGCAGTTGACGGCTATGTATTGCCCATGCTTACGCGGGCTATTCTGATGAATGATCTGGGGAAAGGTCTCCTTCCCCACCCCACTCTCTCCCGTGATGAGTACCGATAAGCCGGTAGGGGCTACCTGTAGGGCTACATCGATCGCCCGGTTCAATGCCGGACAGTTTCCGATTATTCCGTAACGTTGCTTTATCTGTTGGATATCTACTTTCACCATCATACTAAATCGAATATCTGTAATTATTTCAGTTTATCTGCCAAAATTACAAACTTAATTCAATTTATCGCAAAGAAATATCCTCTTTTACATGATATGTTTTATCATACAGAAAGTTTGCGAGCTCGGCATCGCTTGCTATCCCCTTTATTTCGCCGGCGGTAACGGGCTGGCCTATATACACATCGAATGTCTTTCCTTTCTTATTGAATACTTCTCCGGGGATGCGGAGCGTGCGTATCCGCCAGTCTACCTTGCCCAGCCAATAGAAGTAGCCGGAATTTAGAAAATCAAAATAGACGGGATAAACGGGGACTTCCGCCTTACGGATCAGTTTGATCACGCTATGCGTCCAGGGAAGGTCGCAGATCCTTTTCGCATCTTTCTGATAGAATGAAATAGCGCCGGCAGGAAAGAAGCCCATCGGATGCCCTTCCTGCAAGCGGCCCAGCGAAGTGCGCACCCCATTTACATTCTGAAGATTCGCCCCCTGATTCGTAGAATCGGGCATAACGGAGATAAAATTGTCTTCCATAGCGCCGATCTTAGACAACACGCCATTTACCATAACTTTAAAGTCTGGCCGGCGGGAGGCGAAGATATCAATGAGTATGATACCATCCAACGAGCCGATCGGATGATTGGAAATGGTAATAAAAGCTCCTTCGGGAAGATGGTCTACGAATGCTTCGTTATGAACTTTGTATTTAATATGAATAAGCGGGTCGGACAGAATAGCGCCCGTAAAAGCGGCGCCCCGCAGATGGCAATGATTCGCATGCACCCGGTTTACCTTTTCAATACAAAGCCATTTAATTAACAACTTCCCTATATAGGTTCCGAATTTACTTTTAAAAAACGGAACCATCTCCTGAAGATCATAAATATCAATTACAGTTTTTTTCATAGCGCAAAATTACAAAAAAGTAGCACATATTTTCTCGTGCTTTCTCGTTGCAATAAGTAAAATAAGGTTTAAAACGATGATTTCATAAAGAAAATACGCCCATACATTCCCGGAAAGGATGATCATAAACAGGATAATCGTGCGTCCGTTGAACGTCATCAGGTCGATAAGCGGCATTAAGCCACGGCTTTTCACCCTGAATGTCGTCCGTATAGGCTCCGGTATATCGTCTCCGTATGTACGATGCAGGTTCGTAAGCATTTTCTGAAGAGTAGGAGTTGCTTTCTCCTGAATCGACGTATAGGCTTTGTAAAGGAGATAAAAGATTTTGTTTATCCCGGGTTTGGTTTCTTTATGTTGCTTGCGTATTTGTTCGAGCGTTTGAAATTCGGCTCCTTTTTCTTTACTGATAAAATAGAGGTGGAGCGTTTTATAGTAATCGGTAATATTTGCCTGTACCAGATGGGATACCCCGGCTATTACGGCAGGCACAAAAAACCAATACGTATTATATTGATGGGAAAGGCGCAAGGCCAGGTTGGCGTAAATGCAGGTAAACCAAATATCGCCCGCCACGCCATCCAGGATGCGCCCGATGGCCGACTTGATACCGGTAAGGCGCGCTAATTGCCCATCTACACAGTCTAATATATTGGCGAAGATAAAAAGTAATATCCCGCAAATATTATATAGCAGATTGGCGGGGTAAAACAGGAAACCAACCGAAGCCCCTATGAAAATAGAGATGATGGTCACCATATTAGGCGTAATCGTAGTATTACGCAAAAAGCAGGCAATTCTGAAACCTATAGGACGATAAAATATCCTGTCGATGATATTCTCTGTTTCGATAGATTTTAAGGAAGCTTCGTATTCTTTGCTTAATTCACCCATCCGGTTTATTTATAAGAATAACCACCATCAACAACAATGACTTCACCATTCAGGTAACTATTCCCGATTACCATCTTGTAGACTTCTGCCAGTTCTTCCGGTTTGCAGAAACGGTTCAGAGCCACCTTCTTTTCTATATTCCGGCGAATGTCTGATGGCTTTGTCTTTTGCCATTCGGTATCTACGAATCCGGGGGCGATCCCATTGACCCTTATCTCATAAGGGGCAAGAAACTTTACCAGGTTTTTAACTAATGAATGGATGGCGCTTTTTGTTACGCCATAAGCCAAAGACACCGAATGGGGATAAATACCCATAGCGGAACCGGTAAACACGATGCTTCCTCCCTTATTTATAAAAGGTAGCGCGCGCTGCAACAGGAAAACGGGGAAATGGACATTGCCAAAGAACACCCGCTCCCAGTCTTCCTGCTGTATCTCTTCAAAGGAATCCCGGCAGGTAAGCCCTGCATTGAAGACAATCGCATCCAGCGCTACCTTGTTTTCTGCAAGAAAGGCGCAGACGTCTTCTACCGTCGCCTGCCTGGTTATATCGGCTTTGAGCAAAAGGATGCCGGCCTGCGTAAGTCGGCTTATTTCTTCACACGTGTGATGGGCCGCCTCCTCGTCGGAGGCATAGGTAAGGATCAGGTCGTAGCCTGCTTCTCCGAGCGAAAGCGCAACAGCTTTTCCAATACCTTTCGTACCGCCTGTGATCAATGCTTGCTTCTTCATTCAGTTCGTTATTTTGTATCTTCCTTTACCGTAAGAGGTTTGGCGTCTCGTTCCACCCGTAAATGCTTTTCGTAAGAATCGTGAATGGTCTTGCGTAAATTAGAGGAAGAAACCCCTGTCCCGTAAGGGAAGTAAAATACCTGTACGCCCAGTTCCTTTAAGTAATCGTATTTCCCATACCAGTCGTCGCCTACCACAAAGGCGTCGATGTTTAGCTTTTTTACCAGCTCGGTATGATCAAGCGAATGCTGGGGGATAACAATATCAGGCGTTTTCAGCGCTTCAATGATCTGCAGGCGCTCATTGAACGGTATGATTGGCTTTGGTTTGTATGACGAAACCAATTCGTCGGTACTTACTCCTACTATCAGAATATCAGCCAAACTGCGCGAATAATTAATCATCCGCAGGTGGTTATAATGAAACATGTCAAACGTTCCCGAAGTATAGACAATCGTTTTATCTTTAAACATTTTGTATAGTTCAACTTTGAAAGCACAAACTTACGGAAAATCTCTCATACTTTCAAAAAGAAAATAGCAGGCATGCAAATAAAAACGGCTATCTATGAAATATACGTTTATAATGTCTCATCGTCATCGTCTTTGGTGAGGTCGAGCTTTTCGTCTACATTGCCTTTGTCAAAATATTGTTTTCGTAAGGGGTTGCGGGTAGCCTCTTCGTATATCCGGCGATTGCGGAAGATGTCCAGCGCTGCATATAGCGCCTGGCGGAACGATTCTTCCGAGGCAAGATTGCGCCCGGCTATATCATATCCGGCGCCATGGATCGGAGAAGTATGGATAACCGGAAGCCCTGCCGTATAGCTGAAGCCATTTTCCGTAACCAGTGTTTTGAAGGGTACTAAGCCCTGATCGTGGTACATGGCCAAGACCCCGTCGAACGTTTCATACATCTGAGATCCGAAAAAGGTTTCGGCGGCATACGGGCCGAAAGCCATGATGTTCCTTTTCCCGGCTTCTTCCATTGCCGGAACGATAATGGATTCTTCTTCATTCCCTACCAGGCCGGCATCTTCGGCATGAGGGTTTAATGACAATACGGCTATTCGCGGTCTGACAAGGTTGAAGTCTTGTATCAGAGACTGATTCAGTATGTCCAGTTTCTCTACAAGATTCTCTTTCGTTATTTTCCGTGCTATTTCAGATAGTGGAATGGCCTCTGTGGCTAACGCGATACGCAAGTCGTCCCTGATCAGGATCGTTAGCGTAGGCGTTTGTTTCGTACCAAAGTATCCGGCTAAGTAGTCTGCGTGATTCGTGAAATCGCCTTCTTTGTCGCAGATCGTATGTTTATTGACAGGCGTAGTGAGCAGTACATCAATTACACCCCGTCTCAGATCGGAAACAGCCGTTCTCAACGCCTTCATTGCCGCAGCGCCGGCTATCTCGGTGGGTTTGGATAATTCTACTTTTGTGTCGTCATGCACACAATTCAGGATGTTTACCCGGTTGATCCCGGCTTCTTCGGCACGGCTTATATTGTTTACATTCAAAGGCGGCAATCCCAATGTCTTCCGGTGATAGGCGGCAATCTTAGACGAGCCGTAAATAACAGGCGTACAAATCTCGGCTACCCGGCTATCTAAAAATGTTTTGAGTATAATTTCATACCCTATGCCATTTATATCGCCATGGGTTATGCCTACTTTTATCAATCGTTCTTCCATATATCTTTTATTAATTAGACGCCGCTCTTTCTGATGGCGTAATGGGTTCTGCTACCGGCTGGTCAAATTCGCCCGGTAAGCGTAAGGTATAGAGAGCAGCTTCTATCCTGCGGATAAAATTCCGTTTATTCGTTTCCGGCGCATATACAAAGCCTTCTACCACCACTACGCGGTTGTTCGCTTCGTCTAAACGGGCATGGCTTACAAAGGGGCCGCCCATCATATCCCCTACCATCTTCCACTGGCCGCGTAATACCCCGCAATACTTTCCACGTAGCGTAACAGGCGTATAGGTCAGGTTGTAACGGGTTTCCGTTGTCATGTATGAATCGGGAAAGGCGCCCGGCAGGTTCTCCTTTAATACCGAGTCTCTTTTGGTTATCAGGTATTCTTCTGTAAATGTATTGGGGTCGGTATAGGGGAAGGTGTATACAATCATATCCATACGCCCGGTACTGGCATTATTAGACGCCCAGAAGAAATCTTTCCCGTCTTTGTTGGTATACGTAATATCTGGCGGCACGTTCAGCATAATGCCGAATCTGCTTTTTACATTCTGCATTACTTCACTGCTGTAGTTCTTTTCAAATTGCCCGGCGGCGCGGTACATTTCTATCGCCGTGAAGAACTTCGTTATCCTGTTGTCTGTATTCGTTTGCATATAGTCCAGTATACTTGCCTGGTCGGGGGCGGTCATGGTAAGGACTACCTGCCCTTGTGTCCAGCGGTCGTTCTCATACGTCAGCGATACTTTTGTGTACATGGTATTATCCGTTTTTACAATGAGTATATTCCTTACATAGGTAAGGAGGCCATTGAAATTGGCCGGCGTAACATAGGTGATCTTAAAGGCTGCTTCAGACTGAGGCAGTCCGGGGATAGCCGATTCCAGGTCGGCTTTGATGGCTTCGCCTGCTTCCGAGTCCCAAAGAGCTTTGTCTGCTGTTACAACAATTTCATACGCAAAGCCGGTGGCCCTTGCCCTTACCGGATTTGAATTACAACTACCGAAAAGGGTCGCAACGAATAAGATAGAACTGATAATGAATGGATATACTTTCATGCCTGTATTTTTATGTCGTACAAATATAAACTATTGTTTAGGTATAAGATGCGATATGTATCCTTAATTCCATAAGGTGTATCGAACAAAAGGCTCATATTTATCTGATTTTAACATTAGGTCGTTACTTTTTATTATTTTTTTGGGTAGACAACATGCCGCAGGCAGCAAAAATATCTTCTCCCCGCGAGGCGCGGATCGTAGCTGTGATCCCCCGGCTGTTTAACAGATCCCGGAACTTTTCCATTTGTCTCAGATCCGAACTTTCCAGGGGGGTGTCTGGTATGGCATGGAAGCGGATCAGGTTTACCCGGCAGGGCATATCTTTTAACAGGCCGGCTAACGCAAAGGCATGTTGGGGCGAATCATTGAAATCTTTAAAGACAATGTATTCAAACGAAACCCGGCGTTGATGGCTGAAATCATATTCTTTAAGTATGGTAAGTATCTGATTCATCGGAAATGCCTTTTCTACGGGCATAATAGAAAAACGCTCTTTCGGGTTGGTGGCATGCAGGCTGATGGCCAGATGGCAGGTACTTTCATTCAGGAATCGCTTCAGGCCCTTCGCGCCGATGGTAGAGACGGTGATCCGCTTGGGGCTCCAGCCATAGCCGTAAGGAGAGGTGAGTATTTCTAAGGCTTTCAGTACTTCATCCGTATTGTCGAGCGGTTCGCCCATGCCCATGAATACGATGTTGGTCAGTGTTCCGGCCTCGGGCAGTGATTGTATCTGGTTCAGTATTTCGTTGGCCGTAAGATTGGCGGTGAATCCCTGCCGGCCTGTCATACAAAAGATACAGCTCATCTTACAACCTATCTGCGACGAGATGCAGAGGGTGGCATGTTCTTCGGTGGGGATATAGACGGCTTCTACAAAAGAGCCGCCGGATACAGGGTACAGGTATTTGATAGTTCCGTCGGCAGAGGCAAGCGCTTCGGCAGGCGGGGTACCCCCTATTTCGTACTGTTCTTCCAGCAGGGCTCGTTTGGGGGCGGCGATATTGGTCATATCCGCTATGCCGGTTATTCTTTTTTTGTATAACCAGTCGGCTATCTGCTTAGCTGCATAGGAAGGAAGGCCTACTTTTTCCGAAACTTTCTTCAGCTCTTCCAGCGTCATTCCTACCAATCGTTTTTTATCTCTCATATAATTGTTCAAGGCTGCAAAGATAAAAAAAATCTATCTTACTTTCGGTACAATAGCTCTTTTTAGATCACTGTAATACAGGATTGAATATCTTTTTAATAGAACCGTATGCGGTTGTCTGTTATTTTAGCCTTATTCATTAGTGTTTGGATGGCCTGGTATCCAAAACGATAAGCATTAGACGCATCCAGGGTGGCTATTTGTGCCTTTTCGTCGTAGGTAACGTTTTCCTGATGTCTTTCGTATACCTGGAAGACGTATACGCCATTATTCCCGATAACCGGCTCGCTTACTTTGCCTGGCCTGGCCAGGGTGATCATGGCATTGAGCGTAGGCTCAGCTCCTATTCCGGTGATACGGCGCGTATTGAAGTTGATGAATTTAACTGAGTCTACCGACGCGCTCATGGCTAGTGCATACTCGTCTACCGACGTAAGGTTTTTACCTTTTAATTCATCGGCTATGATCTTGCCTTTTTTCTCAGCAATTATAACCGGTTTCAGGTCTTCTACAAGCGATAGCGGGCGGTAGCCTTCCGGGATGGTTCCCTGCACAGCGGCTACAACAAATTTATTATCACATTCAAAGATCTCCGAGATACTGCCTTTTTTATTCTGGAAAGCCCAACGGACAACCTGACGCGACTGGGTGATCATTTCTACCGTCTGATCGCTGGCTGTGACGTTCACATTCGAACGGACGTTGTATCCCGCTTCTTTCGCTGCATCATCGAATTTATCTATGTTTTGATTCTTTGAAATGAATTGGTTCAATTCATTATATATATTACTGTATGTTTTAGAACTGGGCGATACGGTCATTTCTACGTCGGCCACCTTATACTTCTCCACATTGGCCGTCCGTTCGGTTACCTTATATATATGAATACCATATAACGACTTCATCTGTCTGAGTTCATTTACAGGAGCGGAGAATACGCCTTGCTTAAACTCATCATTTACGTAGGCTTTCGCTCCCATTTCGGTAAGCCAACCCACGTCGCCTCCGTTTTGGGCTGCCTGGTCTACAGAATAGGTGATGGCTATTTCAGCAAAATTGCCGCCGGCTTTTAATACAGTCAGCAAACTATCGGCCAATGCTTCGTCTCTGCCTGTGTTGGCTATCATAATATGTTCTACTTTTACAGAGTCGGGAGCGGTTGTTTTGTCTACCAATTTAAACATCCTATAGCGGTTGTTTTCAAATACCGGGCCATATATTTCGCCTACGGAAGCCGTGGATGCAAATGCTTTAAGCTCCGGGTCTAATGTGTTTTCAGAAAAGAATACATCTGTGTATGGCGTTTCCGAGTTTTCATTTACTATATCAGCTATCGAATGTTCGGAACTTTCCAGTTCATCTTTTATTGTTTCAATTTCAGTGTTGGCTTTGGCATAATCCGCTTCGCTGGGGACAATGTCTACGGCTATGTATTTGATTACCTTTGTTTCTGCTTGCTTATACGCCTCTTTGCGCTGGTTGTATAGCTTTTCCTGTTCGCCCTTGGTTACGCTTACTGTTGAATCGGGGATCGTAGCATACGACTGCATGGCGTATACAATATTTGAACTTTCCGCCGTTTCGTCGAAGGCTTCTTTGGCATCCAGTGAGTTTGCCGCGATCGCTTTGCTTAGCAGCGTTGTATATTTTTGCTCCATGCGCTGAAGCTTGATATTCTTTTCCATAAACATCCACAGATTCCTGTAAGGAAGCAATTGCGCCTGCTGGTCGGGAGGCATCGAGGCAAGATTATCATCATCTATGGCTTTCAGAAAATCCAATAAAGCCATTTTATCAAACATACCGGTTTCGGGATTACGGAACATCTGGTTTTGCTGAAGGATAGGCGAGATATTATTTCCCTGCACCATATCGAACAGTTCTTCCGGGCCTACAGACATACCCAGTTTGTCCATTGCTTCCGTTAATACGATTTCCTGCACCATTGAATTGTATACGGATTGGCGTATCTGATTCATGTATTCTTCGGGGAGGGAAGACATGCCGGATTGCATTTTGTAAAACTCTGTCATCTCTTCAATACGTTCCTGGTATTGCTGGATACTGATTACAGTACCGTCTACCTCTACTATTTTCTCCTGATTTTGTCTGAAGAACGTAGAGCCGGAATTAAGAAAGTCTCCAATGATAAAAGCGAACAACGCAACACCTACAACGATTACTAATAATCCTGCTTTGTTCCTGATCTTTTCAAGCGTAGCCATTTACCTGTTATTGTTTTTTAAGTTTATATTACAGTTCAAGGGCACGAAGATACGAAAAAAAGAAATTGCCACATCTTTTCTCTTACTTTTTTTAAGATAGTTACATTAAATCCGCCGGATCATTTCTTATATTTAGCCAGCATGATCACCGCATTGGCCTCTTCATCCAGTCCGGCAGCTATTTCTTTCAGCTTACCTTTCAACTGCCCTTTCCCGTAAGCCTCTACAAGGTCGGGGGCCTCCAGTCTTTTAGCAAAGGCGATTTCATGGTTGTTTACCAGCGCAAACATGGGTGTTTCATAAACCAGGCTCATCGGCTTTTTATTTGTAAAGTCGCTATTATATACGATACATTCAAAAATAGCCTTCTCTTGTTTGTCATAGAGTAAATCCGTACTTGGCAATCCTGTATTCGTTGCAAAGTTAAACTCTTTCTTTACGGTTTGCATAAAGTAATAACGGTCCGTCAGAACGCCCGGAAAAAGAAATACTTCCGGCTGCATGGATTGAACAGGCGGAGTCCTTACAATAAAAGGCTTTATGGTATGATCGGGCGAATAATGATAGATTGTATCGGCGGATATCTCTACAAGTATCCAACTGCCCTGGTAAGGAATGAGTTCCTTATTACGAATAGCCCTGTCGCTAATTATCTTACCATTTGCATTCCTTTGGAATACTACCGTCAGCTTCCTTTCTTTATAAGGAGTTTGAATTTCTTCCATTTTTCCATCTTGTTTGGATACAATCAAAAATAAGTTTCTCTTTAATTCTTCCTTGTCAACCTCATAATAGCCATCATGGCAAATTAAATTATCCCGGTCGAAATTACCTGTCTGATCATAGAAAAAGTTTTCTCTCTGTCTAAAGCTCCGTTTGAAATTCCCAAACAGATCATACACTACTATTTTGCCAGAAAAATGATTGTTGACAAACATTTCACCGTCATCTTCATCAAGAACAATCGCTAATAGATTGGTATATTCCTCACCACCCTGCCCCCGACGATTAATTTTCCTCAGCCCTTTGCCATTTCTATCAAAAATAAATATATCACCATCTCTGCTTATATTTCTAAAGATCATGACATCCTTACCAATGGCTTGTATATTTGCCGACGTAAGAAACTCATCCGTTGTCTCCAGCGGGATGTACTCCACATCCAGAAAGTCCTGAAGAATCAGTTCTTTTTTGGGATAGCTTGCAGTCACATCTACGGTGATAAAGTCGTTGCTTGGCGTAGTGGATGGGGTGCATCCTATACATCCTGCCATCATAAGCAGGATCATTATCGAAAGGGCAGTCACTCTTTTCATACTTCTTTACGTTTAAAGTTAGCGTTTTCAAAGGTAAACATAATTATGAAAATATAGCTCCTTCGGCCCATGCTATTTACGTTAAGGCAATAAAGCAATTAGTTGAGGTTCCTCTCTCCTCTGTCTAAAAGAAGGGTTGCGGAAAAAAGCCCGGCACTGTCAACTGCCTGAAATGACATGAGCTAAAGGAGAGGCAGAGAGTAGCGATTCTCTCTATCCCCCCCTTGGGTGGGTGGGGGGGTGGGGGGGGGGTTCAGGGAGTGTTTTGTGTTACCGTGTCGCGCGGCGTTTCGTTTATGGGGAAGATGCCTGTTGAGTTGAAGATTTTGTATTTTGTCATGTTTTGGTTGGATTCGAACCCGACGCCGGTGATTATCTGTTCTTTTTGTTCTATGCGGATAAATTTGTCGGAATAGATCTTTTCTTCTTTTCCATCCCAGTAGAGTTCGGAGGTTTCGAAGTATTCACCTTCCAGGTTTTTTATTTCTACGTTTCCTATCAGCCTCCACAGGTCTGTTTTTTGATAGTAATAAGCCGTGTCTGACCGTACGGTTGCCTCTGCCTGGAATAAGGTATCGAACTTCTCAAGGTAAAAGCCTTCGGGGAAATACCAGTAAGGCTCGGCGGCTTTGCTGAATACAAGCCATTCGCGGGCGTTGGCCCTGTAGCGGGTTATTCCTGAATCTGAGATGAGTGTGGTTACTTCGGTGGAGCGCATGGTGTACGACGTCTCGGGGTCGAACACCACTTCTACCACCTCTTTCTTTTCTTTGGAGCAAGAGGCCGATAACAAAAGAAGCAT
>JAISCM010000038.1 GCA_031265595.1 Tannerellaceae bacterium | reverse complement strand
AGCGATAAGATAAGCGAACTGTTGAAAGGGGCGCCTAATACCAAAATGAAAATAAAAGTTCAGCGCCCGGGCGAAAAGAAACCCCGTACGATAGACCTGATCCGCAAGCAGATATTGGTAGACCAGGTTACCTATTATGGCGTGCGTAATGAAGATGTGGGTTATATTTATCTGCAAGGTTTTACCGAGAAAAGCGCGCAGGAGGTAAAAGCCGCTTTCGATGATTTACGGAAGAACCATCAGATCAAATCGCTCATACTGGATTTGCGTAACAATGGCGGCGGACTATTGGAAAGCGCTGTTCAGATAGTAAATATGTTTGTGCCGAAAGGAAAAGAAGTAGTTGCCACCCGGGGCAAGATACGCCAATGGGATCGCATATACCGCACTTCTGCCGACCCGGTAGATACAGTAATGCCTTTGGCCGTACTGATAAATGGCGGATCGGCTTCGGCTGCCGAGATCGTATCCGGCGCATTGCAGGATATGGACCGCGCCGTATTGGTGGGACAACGCTCTTTCGGCAAAGGATTGGTGCAAAGCACGCGCGACCTGCCGTATGGCGGAAGCGTGAAGATCACCATGAGTAAGTATTATATCCCAAGCGGACGCTGCATTCAGCAGGTAGACTATTCACACCGGAAGGCAGACGGAAGCGCGGGGAACATACCCGACAGCCTGACAACGGTATTTTATACCTCGAAAGGACGCCCGGTACGCGATGGGGGAGGGGTTCGGCCCGAATTTGAACTGGAAGCGCCCAAGTCGCCTACGCTAATGTATTATTTACTGAATGACTATGTGTTATTCGATTTTGCAACCGATTATCTGCAAAAACATAAAACAATCGCTCCGGTAGATGAGTTTGAAGTAACGGATGAAGATTTTGAAGCCTTTAAAGTTTATGCGAAAGAAAAGAACTTCAGCTACGACCGCCAGAGCGAGAGCTTGCTGAAGAACTTAAAAGAAGTAGCCGGATTTGAAGGGTATACAGATGGCGACTCTACCTTGTTCAACGAACTGGAAGCGAAATTAACGCCGGATATAGAACGAGACTTTAACCGCTTTAAAGATGAGATCAAACAAATGATAGCATCCGAAATAGTAAGCCGGTGTTATTACCAGAAAGGAGAACTGATACAACGCCTGAAAGAAGATCCCGTATTGAAGAAAACGCTTGACGTATTAGCCCAACCGGAGCTTATAGAGAAAACGCTAAGCGCTCCAAATAAAGAGGGCGAGGGCGGGTACGTAGATTTACCAATAAAGAAGAAGCCCGGCTATACCGGCCAGAAAAATCATCAGGATAGGGTGTAGCCTGAATCGCCAGGTAAGTATAAAGGCAGCTCCGAAAATGAGAAAGCTTTTATAATCGATAAAATTTTCCTGATTCATAAGAAGTAGGGCCGCCGCTGCGATTAACCCCACACTGGCGGGGCGTAATCCTGTAAAGGCGGCTTCTACGTACCGGTTTTGTCTGAACCGCTTGAAGTAATACGAAATGATCAGTACCAGGATAAACGAAGGCAGGCATACGGCAAAGGTAGCGATGCAGGAACCCACAACGGAAAGCCCGGCGGAGTACCCCGCATTCTGTACAGCCGTGTACCCTATATACGTAGCGCTATTGATACCGATAGGGCCGGGCGTCATCTGCGAGATGGCTACCACATCCGTAAATTCCTGCAAACTGATCCACCCATACTTGTCTACCACCTCATGCTGAATAAGCGAAAGCATGGCATAACCGCCACCGAAACCAAAAAGCCCGATTTTTATATAAACCCAGAATAGTTGCAGGAAGATCATATTACCGTGTCTTTTTGTTTAACCCGAAGAGAAGTCCGCCGCCCGCTGCCGCTACAATGATATAGACAGGCGAAATCCCCACCAGCCATATCAACAAGGCCGCGACTGTTGCAATGATCCCCGTTCGCCAGGAAAGCCCGGCCGATTGCGCCGCCGTAATACAAGGAACAACGATCAGGGCTACAACAGCCGGACGAAGCCCTTTAAATACCTTTTCCACCCATACATTCTCTTGTATATGGGAAAAGAAAAGAGCAATGCCCAGTATAATAACAAACGAAGGCAGGATCGTACCCAGAGCACAAACCGTACTCCCCCGGATCCCTTTTAATCTATACCCTAAAAAGATAGAGATATTGACGGCGAAGATACCGGGCAGCGACTGCGCTATGGCAAAAAGATCGATAAAATCTTCCTTCGTGATCCAGCCGCGGCTGACTACTTCCCGCTCAATTAACGGAAGCATGGCGTAGCCTCCGCCGATGGTAAAGGTTCCGATACGTACAAATGTGAGAAACAACGTCCAATACATTACCTTCTTCTGCGGACACTCCGTACCGGCGCGGCGCTTTTCTCCGCTTTGGGCGCCGATACTTTTTCCTGCCTGGGTTCTTTTGTCGATGCTGCTTTAGTAGTACGGGCTGCTTTAGCCGCTTTTTTGGCTTGTTTGGTGTCTGCTACCTGCGTAGTGTCGGGCTGCCAATAGAGTGATTCCCGGAAGGTAGTCAGTTGCGTTTCTATTTCCTGCTGAGCCAGCTTTAACGAATCAGGCTCCGGATGCAATTGCCTTAATGTCCGGTTCATCAGATTTTCCGTTTTAATAATTTCGCCATCGAACATACGGCGGCGGAAATAGTCGTCTATCGTAAATGTTTTCGCATTATTAATGTTGGACGTCATAATAAGCGAATTGGTGATGTACGGACGGATATTCTCATACGGTATCCAGAATAGCGGGGTAGTCTGCTCGCCCAGGTCGCCGGAGGTGGTAAGTATCGGGCAAATGGCTAACGCCTTTACATCGAATACGGAATTGTTCTGATCGAAATACCAGGCTTCTTTCACGTAATACGCCAATACATCTGCCGACGGGATATCGCTTTCGTTGATTGTATACGTAGGCTCTCCTCCGGCGCGTCCCGGAGTCTCTTCGTAATAAATATACGCCCTGTCGAGCACATCTTCTTTGAACTTGATCAGATGTTCTTCATCAAAAGCCTCAAAGCCGTCTTCATACCGGTAAGCCACTAATTTGTTTTCGCTCATCAGCCGGAAGATCGTAGAGAAAAGGTTCATATTGCCAATCAAAGGCTTTACCGGATAATACAGCGGGGCGTTCTGTTCTTTTTCCAGATCGATTTCCCGGTAAATGACGCGCATCCAGCGGGCATTCCCTATCTCCTGTATCATGCGTTCGTTCAT
>JAISCM010000022.1 GCA_031265595.1 Tannerellaceae bacterium | reverse complement strand
ATAAACTCTTTCGGCGAATAGGCATACCCGGCCAATTGCTCTTTCAGGCGGGCATTGTCTTGCAATACCCTTATTATCTTACCCGATTTCGTTTCGTTTACGGTAATGATAACGGGGGTATGGGCATTGGAATAGCTGTTTACGTAATACGTATAATTATCGTTGAACGCGGCGCTGTTGGTACCTTCGGCTGTCGATAGTTTCGTTTTCTTCCCTTTCGCATCTACTGTATATACTGCGCGGCGCAGTGGGCTTTCTTCTGCCGATTCATAGTATACGGTCTGTGTGGCTTCATGGTATCCGTACAGCTTGGTCACATCCCAGTTGCCGTTCGTTACCTGGCGCAATACAACGCCGGTGGGCGAATGAAGGTACACATGGGCATATCCGCTCTTCTCGCTTACATACGTAAAGCCTTCTTTATAGAAACGGATGGAGGTAAGCCAGCCCGAATGGAGGTATGCCTTGTTTTCATCATTCAGTATCAAACGGGCTACGCCGCTTTTGGGATTGATGTAATACATATTGAATACGTTCTGATGCCGGTTCAGCGTCATAACGGCCAACTGGGCAGGGTCGTTCGTGAAGGTGATCCGCGGAATATACCCGCCGCCCTCGCCGGGGACGCTCAGGTTCTTTACTTCGCGGGTATCAACAATATAGGAATGTAGCGACAGGCTGGAGTTCGGTTCGCCGGCTTTGGGATACTTAAAGTTATAGTATCCGGGATAAAGCCCGTCGCCGTAGATTTGCATAGACATCTGCGGCACGTTGGTTTCGTCTGAGCGTACAAAGGCCAGTACTTCGCTATCCGGCGACCAGGCCATCAGGTTCGTGGCGCTGAACTCTTCTTCATACACCCAGTCGGTGATACCATTCAGTATCTTGTTTATCTCGCCGTCTTTTGTGACTTGTACTTCTGTATCGAAATCGAATTTCTTTACCCATATATTGTTGTCGCGTACAAAAGCGCACATACGCCCGTCGGGCGAAAAAGAAGGGATCATTACTTTTCCCTTTTCGCCGGATAAAGGCTTTACATAGTTACGGCGTACATCATAGTCGAACACATCGGCTTTGAATGAGCGGCGGTAGATACGTTCCGTATTGCGCCACACAAGGATGCGATGCCCGGTAGTTGCTATTTCATATCCTTCAAAATCGTCGAACGTACATTCGCGGGCTTTCTTTGCATTAAATAAGGTATCTACAGGATGGCCTGTACGGTAAGCATATTTAATGATCATATTCCGCTCTTTATTCATAGCCGTGTAATACTCTCCGCCGGGCATGGGGCGCATTTCGCCTATAGCTGTCGTCTGACGGAATTTTCCATCGGTAATCTCTTTCAGGTCTACCTGCTTACTCCCCTGCTGTGCAGAGAGACTTCCGGCCAGAAGGGTTGAGAAGAAAAGGCCAATAACCAATCGTTTCATAAATAGTGATTCATACGGTTCTTTAATCACGGCTCCGGCCGCTGAGGAATATCATAATATAATACAACAGGGTAGCCAGCGAACCCAGCGCCGCTACTACATACGTATAGGCTGCCGACCTCAACGCATCAACGGCTTGCGGATACGTGCTGGCATTGGTAATACCTGCATTGCTGAGCCAAGCCACAGCACGCTGGCTGGCATTGATCTCCACCGGTAAGGTGATAAAGCTGAACAACGTGGTAGTGGCAAACAGGACAATACCGAAGAGCAGCAATTGGGGGAATGTGTTTATCAAGAGCATACCGCCCAGCAATACCCAGGTCATAATGTTGGAAGAAAAACTAACAATAGGCACTAAGGCCGAACGCATCTTCAGCGGTGCATACGCCGTGGCATGTTGTACGGCATGGCCACATTCGTGGGCTGCCACCGCCGCTGCCGCCACGCTATTGCTATGATAAACGGATTCGCTCAGGTTGACGGTCTGGTTGGCCGGGTTGTAATGGTCGGTCAGATGGCCGGGGGTCGAGATCACCTTTACATCATAAATACCATTATCGTGCAGCATCCTCTCGGCTACGTCTTTTCCGGTCATCCCATTGGGGATGGGAACTTTTGAATATTTCTCAAATTTGCTTTGTAAGCGGTGTGATACCAGCCAGCTCAACAGGGCTGTACCAATAAATATAATCCAATAAATTGACATACTATTCTACTTGTTTTAATTGAATAACAATTTTCTTTCTTCTTTAGTTCTCCTGATACCGGATGATCGTTTGTGCGCGATCCGGGCCCACCGAAACGATCCCGACAGGCACGCCTAATTCTTCTTCCAGAAAAGAAAGGTACGCATTAAACTCTTCGGGAAATTCGTTTTCGCTTTGCATGCTCGTCATATCCGTCTTCCAGCCGGGTAGTTCTACATAGACCGGTTCGAGCGAATCGTCTGCTTCGTAAGGAAATTCCGTTACTTCCTCGCCATTAATTGTATAAGCTACGCAGGCTTTTATTGTATCGAAGCCATCCAGCACGTCGCTCTTCATCATAATAAGCCGGGTAACGCCATTGATCATTACGGCATATTTAAGGGCCACCAGGTCGATCCAGCCGCAACGCCGTTTGCGTCCGGTTACGGAACCAAACTCTTTCCCTGTCCGGCAAATCGTTTCGCCGGTCTCGTCGAGCAATTCCGTAGGGAAAGGGCCGCTGCCTACACGCGTGCAATATGCCTTAAAGATACCGTATACCTCGCCGATACTGCGCGGAGCTACCCCCAGACCGGTGCAACATCCGGCGCATACCGTATTGGAAGAGGTAACAAAGGGGTACGAGCCGAAGTCTATATCAAGCATGGTGCCCTGCGCGCCTTCCGCCAATACCGATTTACCTTCCTTCAAGGCATTATTAATGATATGCTCGCTATCCACCAGGACGAACTTCTTCAGAAATTCCAGGGCTTCCATCCATTCGGCTTCCAGTTCTTTTATATCATAGACATAGTTCAGCGATTTTAGTATCGCTTCGTGCCTTGCTTTCGCCGCGCTGTACCGGGCTTCAAAGTTATGGAGCAAGTCGCCTACGCGCAGACCGTTGCGGCCTACTTTGTCCGTATAAGCAGGGCCGATGCCTTTGCCTGTGGTGCCTATCTTGCCGTCTCCTTTGGCTGCTTCGTAAGCGGCGTCGAGCACACGGTGGGTAGGCAGGATCAGGTGCGCTTTCTTGGAGATCAACAGGCGCTTTGTCAGGTCGTGCCCGCTTTCGGCCAGCTCTTCCACTTCTTGTTTAAATAATAAAGGATCGAGCGCTACGCCGTTGCCAATCACATTTACTTTTCCTCCCTGGAAAATGCCGGACGGGATAGAACGTAAAATATATTTTTGCCCGTCAAACGCTAAGGTATGCCCGGCATTGGGGCCTCCCTGAAAACGGGCTATGACGTCGTACCCGGGGGTTAGTACGTCTACTATCTTCCCTTTTCCTTCATCGCCCCATTGTAATCCTAATAAAACGTCTACTTTCATCTTACTTTGTATAAGCTTATTTCGTTTATTTATTTACCTCTCGCTGAATTTTGTTTTTGCATTTGCGGCATACTCCGTAAATGTACAATGAATAGAAGTCGGGCGTGAACCCGGGTGTCTTTATTGTACGCAGAAAACTTTTTACATGTATGTTTTTGATTTCACGGATCGAACCGCATTTGGTGCAGAAAAGATGTGAGTGCGTCTCTGCATATTTCTTCAGTTCATACTGCACCGACTGGGAGTTGACCTGATAGCTTACCACTATCCCGGCGTTGAGCAATACGTCTAATGTGTTATAAACGGTAGACTTGCTCACGTAATACCTGGCTTCTGTTATTTTATTGTGTAGCATAATTATATCGAAATGTCCCGTAAAAGCACATACCCCCTCTAATATAGCATAGCGCTCTTCGGTTTTGCGAAGTTTCTTTTCTGTTAAATAGTTAGTGAAACTTTCGAGTATTTCTTTATATAACTTGCTGTCCATAATGGCGGCTTCACGCAAACGACAAAGATACGTTTTTCTTCCATAATCCCGTGAATTATGAATTAGGAATGTTTAATAATCAGACCCAAGCTCAAATTGAATATCGTTATAGATTTCCTGCTTTTCGGGAGAGGGGCACGAGGCGTAAGCGGCAATCGTACGAAGCGCCCGGTCTGCCTGTTGGCGGCTTTGCCTGCCATACCGTTTTAATGCAGAAACGGCCGAACGTTGTGCGCGTGAAATCCCTTTATCTATCACCTGCCGGGCTGTATCCAGAAAGACAGACTCTTCTCCGGACGATAGCCGGTAGCCGGCAGCAAACAAACGGGCATACAAAAGAAAGCCCGTAACCTGCACAAAACCTTCGTTGCGAAGAATCCAGCCGGCAGCCAATGTGCCGGCAAAAGAAAGATGCTGCAACAGGTTTATACAATACTGCCCGGCTATTTCTATGTACCGGATATCCGTCACCCAGCGTTCGGCCTGTCCGGGGGTAAAGGCTTCATGGGGTTGCAGCAGCGTAGCTATGATCTTCAGCTCGCGGACGTCTTCTTTCCACAGCCGTTCCGCCAGAGCTGCATCTTTTGTATACAGCAGGGCTACCTCTTTTATATGAGGCAGAGACGCCCCGAAGTTCAGTTTGTAATCAATCCCCTGCGCCCGCATACCGGCAGCAGCCACCCCATTCATCACCCGGCGAAGCCTGCCTTGCATATCCCTGATACGATCTTCCATAGTTAAGACAGAGGTTATCAATTGATTTTTACTTGCAGTCCGTCGTATCCTGCTACTGTCTTTTCAAAGATCTGTCTGGCTTCCTTTTCAAATGCTTTATAATCCTGATTTCGGATGGAGTAATGCCCGATAACGAGTTGGCCGGCGTTGGCGAGTTTGGCAATGGTTGCGGCCTGGCGGGCGGTGCTGTGTCCGTTGGTGGCTGCGTATTGACCTATTCTTTCCGTATAAGTTGCTTCGTGATACAGCGCTTCCACGCCTTCGATTTGCGGGAGAATCGTTTCATCGTAAGCGGTGTCCGAACAATAAGCGTATCGCTTCACACCATTTTCTTCAAACAGGAAACCGCTTGTCTCCCCGTCATGTCGTAGTGGAATTGTGCTGACGGTGATGTCGCTATTCGTGTCGGAACGTTTCAAAATATAGGGTTTGTTTGGTTCGATTTCCTTCATCATTAGCTTAAAACCGGGGTATATATCTTCAAAGATCGGCGCAAGTTTATCAAAGACGGCCCGGGGAGCAAAAAGATCAAGCGGTCTTCTACGGTCTTGCAGCCAACTGCGGTGGAACAGTCCGGGCAGGCCGATATAGTGGTCGAGGTGGGCGTGCGAGATGAAGATCCCATCGATTTGATTGAGATCAAAGCCATACTGCACCAGCCGCATCTGACAGCCTTCGCCGCAGTCAATCAAAAAAGTTTCGCCTGCAAGTTCCAAGACCTGCGAGGATTGGAACGCCGATATCGTTGGTGAGGCGGAGCCGGAGCCGAGAATAGTGAGTGTCATCATTTTACTTCCTGATCTTATTTGTTTACTCTTTCGGCCAGCTGTTCGGCAAGCCTTTCAATATCTTCGCGTCGCGCCAACCGTTGCAGCCAGCGGCCGGGAATGTTGTTGGTACCATAGAGCAGTCCGGCAAGTCCGCCTGCGACGGCAGCCGTTGTGTCGGTGTCGCCGCCAAGATTTACCGCCTTCAGCACGGCTTCTTCGTAACTACCGGTTGTGAGCAGGCACCAGATGCTTGCTTCAAGCGTATGTACCACATACCCGCTGCTACGGATCTCCCTTTCGGGCAATTGGCCAATATCGCTTGTTAATAGCCGGTCGAACAGTGATATTTCATCCTGGCTGATTGAATGTTCATTCAGGAAAGCAGGTATTTCCTCTTGCAGGTTTTTATAGATAAGATGTATCTCTTTTCCCTCCAGCATTTGCCGTGCAAACTCAAGATAGTAGAAGCAGGCGATTACCGAACGAATATGTCCGTGAGTGATGGACGATACCTGCTTTATAATAGCAAAACGCTCGCTTCTTTCCGGCTTGTCTGCCAGATAGAAAAGCAGCGGCAGGATGCGCATCAACGAACCATTGCCATTAGAGCGTTCGCCGGTATCGCCTGCCAAATCGGGCTGTACGCCTTGCTCAAGCCGGTTTATAGCGCTTCGAGTAGTATGGCCAACATCGAAAACCGCGCCTCTTGCTGTCCAATAATCATTGTAACGCCATTGCCTGAAGAGAGTGGCTATATCGTTGAGGTCGAAACCTCTTGTGAGCGACTCGGCAAGGCAGAAGGTAAGCGAACTGTCGTCCGACCAGGTTCCGGCAAGCTGTCCGTAGGTTGTCCCCGCGCCGCCCAACATATCCGTAACCGGCTCTTCACGCAACTCTTCTCTGCTGCTAAATTCAACGGGAACGCCCAGCGCGTCGCCGACCGCCACTCCTAAGAGAGCGGATTTAATTGCTTCTGTATACTCTTTAACCGACATCATCTTGTATAGTTTATAATTCCCGGCTGCAAATAAAAATAAAAAAAAATAAACGACCGGGATTCTGGATGTTAAATTATGTAACTATTCGCCGGCTGTATCCTTGTTATGTTTTGATATTCCGGTATTTATCTCCGCATCTGTATAAAAGGCGAGGGGATAGCGGGGGTTGGGCAATTATGTTTTTTTATGATTTCAGTTGGGAATCTATGGGTGGTATGATTAATTTTGTGGTATTAACTAACTAAAAAAGTAAGGCTATGTTTGGGATAAGGCATATTAAGTTCGACGCAATGACGTACGTTTTCCACTTTGTAGGCGGCGCTATACGGAAAGAAGGGAGAGGGTTGTCGTTTTTCTATTATTCACCGAATAGTTCGATTGTTGCTATTCCGATGGGAAGTAATGATCTACCCTTTATTTTTCAGGAAACGACCAGCGATTATCAAACGGTTACGATTCAGGGACAAATTACATATCAGGTAATTAATCCGAAGGCGCTTGCCGGGGTACTTGATTTTACGCTTACCAAGTCCGGTATGTATAAGAAGAATGATATCGAGAAGTTAAACCAGCGAATTATCAATGAAGCGCAAACGGCTACCTCTTCTTTTATTCACGGAATACGCCTGAAAGAGGCGATTCGTTCGGCCAAGGAGATAGAGAAACGGATATTGGAAGGCCTTACATCGTCTTCCCTGATCCGTTTGCTGGGGGTAGAAGCGCCGGGGGCGAATGTATTGGCCGTAAAGGCAACGCCCGAAATGGAAAAGGCGTTGGAGACAGAAACCCGCGAATTACTCCAGCAAGAAGCCGACCACGCGATCTACGAACGCAGAAACTTTGCCGTAGAACAGGAACGCAGAATCCGCGAATCGGAGCTAAATACCGAAATTGCCATAGAAGAAAAACAAAAACAGATAGACGAAAAGCGGATGGAATCCGAAGTACAACGCAAGGAGAACGAACGCAGGCTGCGCGAAATGACCATAGAAGCTGATATTGCCATAGAAGAACAACGCAAAGTACTTATCAGGCAAAAGACAGAGAACGATAAAAAAGAGGCCGAAGTAAAAGGCTATATAATCGAAACAACCCTGAAACCTTATAAAGAAATAGACTGGAAAACCCTGACGGCTATGAGTGGCCGGAACGACCCGCAGAGCAACATCGCTTTAGCTTTCAGGCAACTGGCCGAGAATGCCGAAAAGATAGGCACCTTGAATATTACGCCCGATCTGCTGAACGCAATCATCGACTCCGAATAAAAATAAGAACAGAAGATGAAACCGGAATACGCCATCATCGTAAAGAACAAAACAAGGCTCGAAGCCCTGAAAGAACGTTTCAATACCAAATCGCAGGCTAAGTTTTATATCGAGACCCAGGGCGGAAGCTTTGCAGACTACGAGCGCGAAGACGACGTTTTCCATGAATCGCTCCACAAGCTTCAATTGCAGTTGTCTAACGTGATAAAGCATAAGATAGTGGAGCGTTCTTTCCTGCCTTCCTATCTTTTTTCGGAGAAGAACCTGATTATCGTCATCGGGCAAGACGGCTTAGTGGCCAATACGGCTAAATACGCGCAAGGCATCCCGATGGTAGCCGTTAATCCCGACCCCAGGCGGTACGACGGCGTGTTGCTCCCTTACACCGTTGCCGATTTCATGGGCGGCGTAGAAGACGTCATGGCAGGGCAGTATCACAAACAAGTGATGCACTTTGCCGAAGCCCGCCTGAATGACGGCCAACGCCTGCTGGCTTTCAATGATCTGTTTATCGGGGCCTCTTCGCATATTTCGGCCCGTTACCGGATTTCGTACGAAGGGCAGTCGGAAGAGCAATCGTCCAGCGGAGTGATCGTCTCCACGGCCGCAGGAGCTACCGGATGGATCAGCTCGGTATTCAATATGGCCGCTGGCGTAACCGGATTCTTTGCTGAAAGCCTTCCCTCCGAACGCCCTGTGCTGAACGGCCGGTTGCTGTTGTTTGCCGTAAGAGAACCTTTCAAAAGCATTCGTACACAGGCCGGTGTTGTAATAGGGCTTATCAGCGACAGGCAGCCCTTGCGTATCGAATCGTTCATGCCTTCGAACGGCGTAATTTTCAGCGATGGCATCGAATCCGACTTTTTACGTTTCAACAGCGGAACTACCGCAACCATTGGAATCGCCGGCGAAACGGCCACACTCGTCAAGCCGCGATAGGAACAACCTACAGCGGCGGATCAGCCGCAAAGCCTGCTACAAAGCGCATGCCGTTAATTAATATTAAATAGCCGTGTAGGTATGAACAAGTTGTCTTTATTTGTGTCTTATTTACTGAGTGGTATTACTAAATGAAATAAAATTATGAAGAGAGTATTATTTTTAGCGATCGTACTGGTAGCTTTGGCCGGATGCAAATCAAAACAAGCGGCAATGAGTACACCGGCAGGGCTGGACGGTGAATGGTATATTGTAGAACTGAACGGCGCAGAACTGAACCCGGAAGAAACAAAACAACTGATCGTATTTGATATGAACGACAAGACCGTATCCGGCAATGCAGGCTGCAACCGTATATCGGGCAAAATAGAATACGATGGATCACCCGGCAACGACATAGCGTTTTCGCGCATAATCGCTACCCGCATGGCCTGTATGGATATGCGCTACGAAGACGAATTATTAAAAACACTGGACAAGGTAGCCCGTTTCGACAAAGAAGATGATCCGGAGAACACCGCCCAATCATTTGCCTTTTATGACACAGACGGGCGTAAACTGATCGTTATCGAGAAGAGACTCCCATAGTCTGTGCCGATTGTATCCACAACCCAACAAAGTAAGCAATGATAACAGAATTGAAAATTTCGAACTTTAAATCGCACCGGAATACCGTATTATCTACCGGCGCTTTGACATTACTTACCGGCATCAATAATTCCGGGAAATCGAGTGTGTTGCAATCCCTACTCTTGCTAAGGCAAAGTTTTCAGAAAGGCCGTTTAAGTACCGGATTGGATTTGAATGTTCCTTTATGCGATATAGGAAAAGGAAAAGATGCGCTACACCGTTTCACAGATGAGGAGGAGGTATCATTTTCATTGACTATAGATGATGGGGAGAAATACAATTTCTGTTTTACTACCCAAAACAGGGACGAAGATACCTTTTTGCCCCAAAAGAAACGTATGATCTTAGAAGGCGATCTGCTTCGTTTGCCTTTATTTACAACTAAATTTCAGTATCTGAGCGCAGCAAGGTGGGCGGGGTTAAACCTATATCCAATGGATACGTATGCCGTAGAAACAGAGAAACAGCTCTCGCTAAACTACGGACAAGGAGAGTTAGTTGCCCACTTTCTGGAATATTATGGCGAAAACAAAGGCTTTGAGGTGAAATCGGAACTACTATTACACCCAGACGTTTCCGGTAAAAAATTATTAGAACAAACGGTCGCATGGGAGGGAGAAATAAGCCCCCGTGTAACTATTAAACCAGAGAAAAAGGCTGACAAAGTAAGTATTGAATATGGATATAGCGGCGTTGGCGCCAATCCTCCAATAGAAGGCTTACAAACCAAAAATATTGGGTTTGGTATTTCCTGTTCTCTGTCTATTATTGTAGCCTTGCTTTCAGCAGAGCCGGGAGCCTTGTTGATAGTAGAAAACCCCGAAGCCCACTTGCATCCACGCGGCCAATCCAAATTAGCCGAACTCATTGCGCTGGCAGCCAAAAGTGGCATACAGGTATTTGTAGAAACCCATAGCGACCATATTTTTAATGGAATACGAAAAGCCATAGCGGCCAATAAAATAGAAAAAGAAAATGTGAAAATACATTATTTCGAACTGGACGAAAGAAATGTATCGAAGCATACAGAAATCCAACTTTCTGATAAAGGCAGGATATTGAATTATCAAAAAGGCCTCTTTGATCAGTTCGATGATGATCTGGATACTTTATTAGGGCTTTAAGCATGGAGATACTTATTAATGAATTGTCAGTAAGCGGGCAATTTGCTTCTTCGGAGCAATTTGTGAATGAGGCTCTGCCTCCGTTAGTAGCGGCGCTAAAAGAGGTAGACAACACAAAAGATATTCTTCTCAAAAAATATGATTTATTCTCAGCTAAGATTGATGCGGAAACGTCTGTTTACGACATCATGGTAGGCCCGGCTTCGCGCTTATACGATGAAATTAGAAAATTCAAGTCTCTATTAGTTGCCTTATTCGAAAATCCTTATTGGGAAGATAGTAGACAGCATGCGGCGGATTGCTCTTACATCTGCCATGGTAATAACGTATGTAATTATTCTATCGCCGAAGCCTGTGAGCGGGATAAGGTGATAATCTCTTTTGTGCATCCGGACTTTTCAATGACTCAGTTGTCAATAATAAAAAATGATACGGAAATTAAGGTTGATAATTTCTTTGATAAAGGGCATTATACTGAAATTGCATGGAAAAGAGAGGTTCTCAACTGCCGGGAATATTGTATGAGAAAGTTTGCAGGAGGGAAATTAGACTTCTCGAAAATCGACGAGAAAGAGAGCTTTTCACTTTTGAAAAAAGAAGATGAACGCTTATTTATTGATGGATTCAGAAAGTTTACAGCATTGTCATGGCAACAAATAGGTGTAGATGATGCGTTGGATTATAAACCTTATCCCGACAATGACAACATATTTAAAGATATTCCCTATAAAATTCACAAATTCAGAACAAGTAGGAAGTATCGTTGCTTCGGATACGTGGATAATGGAATATTTTATGTACTGAGGTTTGACTTAGAACATAAATTAAGTGATTAGATTCAATGCCCTATACGTACTACCAGGGCTTTTTAATAGCTACGTTCCACCTTCCACCAGGGGCCTCAAACCCTTTGCAGAAGCGGGAAGCAGGGTGGAACGTGGTCGTTCCACCCTTGCAATTTGCTTCCACCGGCCGGTGTAGTGTGGAAAAACGCATCCAGCCACAGCGTGGCTGATTCCTGTAAGGAATAAAGAGCTAAGGATGGGGTTTCAACCCTATCTATCGACCGGCGCCCCACCCCATAGCCCTGCAAGGGTGTAATATAAATACATTCATTATCATACCCTTACAGAGCTATGAGGTGGGAGGATTCATAAAAGTCGTAACGTATACATATCGTTTTACCGGTTTGTATAAGATAATTTATTGTTTTGTTCACACCGTTTTCCACAGTTCACCGATGTGAACTGACTGTTTCACCCTTGTGAAACGCCTGTTTCACCTCCGTGAAACGCTTGTTTCACCCTCGTGAAACGACCGTTTCACCCGGGTGAAACACTTAGCTCATAAGGGAGAGTGATGTAAACTGATACGACGAATACACGAAATTATCCTATACAAAGCTATAAAACGATACATGGCCGGCAGTAGTTGTTTGTAAACCTTCTTTTAGTTTTGCATCCGAGAGAGAAACAGCGTATAATCTTTAATAATGTTATTAGTAAGCCTTCCAGTCTATCGTTTTGCCTAACCGATTTTGCCGATTAAAAATAATTTTGTACTTTTGAGAGTGAAAGAATGTAGTATTATGAACTCAAACATGTTGAACGATATTATTACGGTATTAGACAAGTCGCCTATAGAAAAGGCTTGGCTATTTGGTTCTTTTGCCCGAAATGAAGAAGACAGCCAAAGTGATATCGATATGCTGATACGTTTCTGTCCAAATGAAAAAATTACACTTTTCCGTTATGGAGGTATTGTCTATAACTTAGAGCAAATTACAGGCAGGAAAGTAGACTTAGTAGAAGAAGGAATGTTGCAATCATTTGCACTTGAAACCGCCGAAAGAGATAAAGTATTGATTTATGAGAAGTCCTGAGCAGGATAAAGAACGAATAAAGCATAT
>JAISCM010000232.1 GCA_031265595.1 Tannerellaceae bacterium | reverse complement strand
AATATCTCCAAAATCATCATTTACTACACAGATAATACATTTGAAACGTTCATACCGGAGAAAGTAAAGAAAGACTAAGCTTTTTCTATCGAAACCACATCCAAATCATGTATCTTTGCCTGTAAATTGATGCGTATATATGAAGAAGTACATGCTCGATATGAAGGTTGCCGAAAATAAAGATCTTCATGATAATTATTGCCTGCTTAAAGTAACTTCAGATAACACATTGCCGGAGATGCTTCCCGGACAATTTGTACAAATCCGGGTAGATCATTCACCGGCTACTTTTCTTCGCCGCCCTATCTCTATCAACTATGTAGATAGAAAATCGAATGAGTTGTGGTTGCTTATTCAAAAAGTTGGAGACGGCACCCGTGCTATGGCTACTTACAAACCAGGGGATTATATCAATCTTTTATTTCCACTGGGGAATGGTTTTACGATTCCTGAAAGTAAAGAGGAGAACCTTTTGCTTATCGGCGGCGGCGTGGGTACGGCTCCCATGCTTTTTTTAGGCGCCTGCCTGAAAGAGAAAGGTTTTAAACCTGTCTTTTTAGTAGGGGCCCGTTCGGGAAAAGACCTGTTGCAGTTGGATGATTTCCAGCAATTCGGAACCGTTTACACCACTACGGAAGATGGCTCTCATGGAGAAAAAGGGTATGTAACCAATCATTCTGTATTGACAACTATGCAATTTAACAAACTATACACATGCGGCCCCAAACCAATGATGCAGGCAGTAGCCCGGTATGCTTCGGCCCGTCAGATCGCTTGCGAAGTATCCCTCGAAAATACGATGGCATGCGGCGTAGGGGCTTGCCTGTGTTGTGTGGAGAATACAACAAACGGGCACGTATGTGTATGTACGGAAGGCCCTGTATTTAATATAGATAAACTAAGATGGCGGATTTAAAAGTAACGATAGGTAGTTTACAACTGAAAAACCCGGTTATGACAGCTTCGGGTACATTCGGATACGGTACGGAATATATTGATTTTATGGATATAAACGCTTTAGGTGGTATATTTGTAAAAGGAACAACAATCGAACATCGCGAAGGAAACCCTTATCCCCGGATGGCCGAGACGCGGGCAGGTATGCTGAATGCCGTAGGGCTTCAAAATAAAGGAGCTGATTACTTTGTTGACAATATTTATCCGGTGATCAGGGATTATAAGACAAATATGATTGTAAATGTAAGCGGTTCCTCTATTGAATCATATGTGGCATGCGCCGAAAAAATAGCCGGACTGGAGCATATCCCTGCTATCGAACTGAATATTTCGTGCCCGAATGTAAAGAAAGGAGGGATGGCATTCGGTGTAACCTGTGCCGGAGCCGCCGAGGTGGTACGCGCCGTAAGGAAGGTTTATCCAAAGGTACTTATTGTAAAACTTTCACCCAATGTGACCGACATTACGGAGATTGCAAAAGCGGTGGAAGACAGCGGGGCCGATGCTGTTTCACTGATCAATACCTTACTTGGGATGGCTATTAACGCCGAAACAAGAAAACCGGTATTATCTACAATAACCGGCGGCCTTTCGGGCCCATGTGTAAAACCCGTCGCCCTACGCATGGTATGGCAAACTTATAAGGCGGTGAAGATCCCTATTATTGGTCTGGGAGGAATTACCGATTGGCGGGATGCAGTAGAGTTTATGCTTGCCGGAGCCACAGCCATCCAGGTAGGCACATACAATTTTATCGATCCCACCGTTTCGATAAAGATCATTGAAGGATTGAACGAATATTGCGATCAATTCGGCTTTAAGTCAGTTTCGGAACTGACAGGGGCATTGGACGTTTAGGCCTGCCCGTTGCCGTTTATTTCGAGTACGGCCGGGCAATGGTCGGAATGTTCGACTTCATTTAGTATGTAAGCATCGCTTATCTGCGAATCCATCGATTCGCTTATCATGCAGTAGTCAATGCGCCATCCTTTGTTGTTGGCTCTTGCGTTGAAACGGTAGCTCCACCATGTATATTGCCGCTTCTCCGGGTTCTTATAACGGAAGGAATCGGTAAAGCCTGTCTGTAAAAAGCCTGTCATCCACTCCCGTTCTTCGGGAAGGAAGCCGCTGTTTTTGGCATTCCGTACCGGGTCGTGAATGTCGATGGGTTCGTGGCAGATATTGTAATCTCCGCACAGAATCAGGTTAGGGCGCGATTTCCGTAATTCCAATACATAATCTTGGAAATCGGCAAGCCATTCCATTTTGAAATGTTGCCGTTCGTCGCCGCTCGATCCCGAAGGATGGTAAACGCTTACAATAGAAAGGTCGCCATAATCGGCACGGAGGAATCGCCCTTCGCTGTCGTATTTTTCGATTCCCATACCGATCTCTACGTGATCGGGCTTTTGTTTGGTGAATATGGCTACTCCGCTATATCCTTTTTTTTGTGCGCTGAACAGATAGGCATAGTATCCCAATTTGGTAAATTCTTCAGCAGGAAACTGGTCGGGTTGTAATTTTGTTTCCTGAATACAAATTACGTCGGGGCTTTCCTGTGCCAGCCATTCCGTGAAGCCTTTGTTTATAGCTGCCCGCAGGCCATTTACATTATAGGTAATTATTTTCATCGGGTCGTTTCCTTTTTAAAATTCGTAGTCTACACAGGCCCGGTCTGCTTTTACCGGGGCTATTATACTTTTTGATACCTCTACATGTTCGGGGTGGTTCGCATACGCATCCAGGTCTTTAAGCGATTGCACTTCGGTGGTAAGAATTAAATCCCAGGCTTCAGCCGGATTTACGTTGAAATCGACTTTTATCGTATGGATCAACGCTATTTTATCCTTTAATGCTTCCAAACGGGTCTTTATCTCTTGCATTTTAGCTTGTTTCTCTGCCGGAGTGGCCAGCTCAACTAATTTGAACATTACGATATGCCTTATCATTTACTCTTTGCTTTTTATGTTATTACACTTGCTCGTTCATGTATGAATCTTTATATCCCAAAAAGTATAGCACACCGTCTAATCCGATGGTAGAGATGGATTGTTTGGCTGTTTCCTTTACTTTCGGTTTGGCATGGAAAGCGATGCCCAGGCCGGCAATGCTGATCATCGGAAGGTCGTTTGCTCCGTCTCCAACGGCTACTGTCTGGCGAATATCTACGTTTTCTACTTGCGAAATCAACCGTAGCAGTTCCGCTTTGCGCTTTCCGTCTACTATATCGCCAAGGTAACAGCCGGTGAGTTTGCCATCCTCAATTTCCAGTTCGTTAGCATATACGTAGTCAATATTATATTTCTGTTTCAGGTAATTACCAAAATAAGT
>JAISCM010000186.1 GCA_031265595.1 Tannerellaceae bacterium | reverse complement strand
CAGCTTCTATGGGCGTTGATGCCGGCCATTAATCCTTGCCCGGCTGCCTCCTCATAGCCAGTAGTGCCGTTTATTTGTCCGGCGAAAAACAGGTGTTGGATCTGCTTTGTTTCTAAGGTGTATTGCAATTGTGTAGGGTCGAAGAAGTCGTATTCGATGGCATAGCCGGGCTTGTAGATCTGAATATCGCGGAAAGCCGGGATCGCTTGCAGCGCTTTTAACTGGATGTGGAGTGGGAGTGAAGACGAGAAACCGTTCAGGTAATACTCTTGTGTGTGCTCGCCTTCCGGCTCCAGAAAAAGCTGATGCTGCGTTTTATCGGCAAAGGTAACGATCTTTGTTTCTATACTGGGGCAATAGCGAGGGCCGATGCTTTGGATCTGCCCATTGTATAGAGGCGAGTCTGGTAGTCCTTCGCGGAGTATGTCGTGGCATGCTTCATTTGTATAAAGCGTCCAGCAATTGAGCTGTTTTAATGTGCGTTTGGAAGATGCCAGAAAGGAGAATTTATGGAAATCGTGCTCTCCCGGCTGGGCTGTCAGCTCTTCAAAATGGACGCTTCTTCCATCTATACGGACGGGCGTCCCTGTTTTCATACGTTCTGATTTGATCCCCAGCGATACTAATTGCTCCGTCAGGCCCGTTGTGGCAGGCTCTGAAAGGCGTCCGCCCTGTATCTGCGTTCTTCCGATATGTAGTAAACCGTTGAGGAACGTCCCGTTTGTAAGGATGACGCATTTCGCTTTAAACTCAACACCCAGGACTGTTGTAACCCCCACAACCGCCTTGTTTTCGATCAACAGACTGTTTACACTATCTTGCCAGATGTAAAGATTTTCTTTGTTTTCCAATACATTTCTCCAGGCTTCTATGAAGCGCGCCCTGTCGCTTTGGGCCCTTGGGCTCCACATGGCCGGGCCTTTGCTCCGGTTGAGCATGCGAAATTGGATGGCTGTTTGGTCTGTAACAAGCCCCATATACCCTCCGAGCGCATCAATCTCGCGAACGATCTGCCCTTTTGCAATGCCCCCGACGGCAGGATTACAGCTCATCTGGGCAATCTTATTCATGTCCATGGTGATGAGGAGCGTTTTAGAGCCTAAGTTGGCTGCCGCTGCCGCTGCCTCACATCCCGCATGTCCTGCGCCTACCACTATTATATCGTACTTAAAAATCATATCGTATCTCTTTTATACGCCCCTTCGGGTAAGAGCAGAAGCGCTTTGTTTTCGTAATTTTCCATTATTTCGCGCTCTCCGGGCCCTTTGTCATCTATGCCGCAGAGGTGCAGAATGCCGTGAATGATCGTCCGGTGAAGCTCTTCCATATAAAGGGTTTTATACTTTTCCGAATTACTTCTCACCGTATCTATGCTGATAAAGATGTCTCCTGCAAGGGTATTCTTTTCAGAATAATCGAAGGTGATGATGTCGGTGTAGTAATCATGCGTAAGATATTGGTTGTTTATTTCCAGTATCTTTTCATCCGAACAGAAGATATATGCAATCGCTCCTGTTTTCTTTTCAAAAAGACTTGCTACCTCTTTGATCCAAGCGTTTACGATTCTCTTTCGTATAGGAGGAAGCGTTGTGTTTTCTGTATAATAATTAATTGCCATAACAAAATATAATTAACCAAAGAACATATATGCTAACAATACAGACGCTATTGCGCCCACTAAATCTGCCAGTAAGGAGATTTGTATGGTATACCGGGTATTACGCACCGCTATGCTGCCGTAATACAGGGCTACAACATAAAAGGTAGTATCCGTAGAGCCCTGTACAATGCAGGCCAGACGTCCTACAAAGGAATCAGCGCCATACGTATTCATCGCATCAATCATCATCCCTCTGGCCCCGCTGCCGCTTAACGGCTTCATAAGCATTGTAGGAAGCGCCTCTACAAATCCGGTGTCTACCCCTGCTAAGGAGATGCCGGAACGCACCCCTTCAATGATAAAGTCCATGGCTCCCGATGCCCTGAAAACACCGATGCCTACCAGTATGGCTACTAAATAAGGAATGATAGTGATAGCCGTTTTAAAGCCATCCCTGGCGCCTTCTATAAATGCGTCATATACATTGATCCTTTTCCTTATCCCGCTGATAATAAAGCCGCAAATTACCGTAAAAAGAGTAATATTAGCCGCCGCCGTTGCGTATAGCGATACCTTTTCCTGCTCCATAGAATGAAAAAGCCAGATCAAACCGCCAATGAACAACCCCATTATCCCAAAGAATAAAAGAAGATTCCGCTGGAAGACATTAATTCGCTGCTTATAACAAACCCCAAGAATAGCCACCAGGGTAGAGACGAACGTAGCCAGCAGGATAGGCAGGAATACATCGGAAGGATTGGCAGCCCCTAACTGGGCCCTGTACATAAGGATCGTAATAGGTATAATAGTAAGCCCCGATGCATTGATACAAAGGAACATGATCATGGCATTGCTGGCCCTGTCTTTTTGATCATTCAGCTCCTGAAGCTGCTGCATTGTTTTCAACCCCATAGGCGTAGCCGCATTATCCAGCCCCAGCAAATTAGCAGAAATATTCATAAAAATAGACCCGGTAACAGGATGATTCCGGGGTATTTCGGGAAATAATTTATTGAAAACAGGCGACGCCAAACGCGCAAAAGCCTGAATGAGCCCGCCTTTTTCTCCGATCTTCATAATCCCCAACCAAAGCGTCAGAATCCCTGTCAGCCCAATAGAAATCTCAAACCCTGATCTGGCCGAAGCAAAAGACGCATCTATAATTTCAGTAAAGACCGCCACATCCCTATCCAGTATAAGCTTACCTAAAGCAACAACAAATGCAATGAGAAAGAACCCTATCCATATATAATTTAATACCATCTTCTCCCTTTTTATTACAAAAATAATAAATCTTATTCAGATATAAGCAGTTATTGAAAAATTACACCTCAATGCCGCCTATACTTCATGCAAAAACATGGATGATAAAGGGCCCGGAGAACGTGAAATAATGGAAATAAACCACAGCGTGGTTCATTCCCGAAGGGAATAAAGAGCTTAGGATAGGGTTTCAACCCTATCGTTCGACCGGCGTCCCGACCCCATAGCCCTGCAAGGCATAATACAAACACACTCATTACCACCCCCTTCAGGCTATTAGGATGAGGGAGCCTCCAGGTTATAGGCCCATGTCATTTGTCCACCTGATGAAAGATTGCAAATTGAAGATGAGGAAGC
>JAISCM010000184.1 GCA_031265595.1 Tannerellaceae bacterium | reverse complement strand
AGTGACGAATGTATAATGGAAAAAGTGTTCGTCAAATAAAGAGTTTGGGTTAAATTCCCAATTTAGGTTTAAATTCTTATCTTAACCCGGGCATGTGAATGTCTGGGTTTTGTTTTTTCTTCGTACTTTTGCGATGAAAACAGAAAGGTAAATATATGAACTCAGTAAGGCTAATACATAACCAATTGACATCTATTGATTCAGCGATAGATCATAAAAAGATTGTATATCAGTTTGCTAAAGAATTAGGTTGGAATCCTGGTTACTATATGCAACCGTCGAAAAATGAATCTTTTTCTAATGGCTATTTATCAATAGAGAGTGGTTTAGAAAATACGGCTGTATTGGCTTTCCTGACGAAACCTTTCAATGATTTGGATTATGAAGAAAAAAAAGCTTTATACAGTGTTTCTTATAATAATTTAGTATCCTGGCTGATCTCTATTGACAAATATAGAGTTACATACTCTTTTATATTGAATAGCACAGAAAAGGGAATTGTAGAAGAAATACGTATTGACGGACATTCTTATGAAATGCTTAGGAGTGAAGCTTTCGAAATGGTGGTAGGAAAACGTCCATCCACAAATATAAAAGCGTTAGACGATTCTTTAATTAGCAATATATCCCGATGGAGAAGACTACTCTCGGCAGAGTTAAACAACCGGATTGAAACCGTGTCGCTATCATCTCTATTTAATGCTATCATTTTTATTAGAGCCTTAGAAGATAACCAGAAGAGGTATAATGGATTTTCTGTATCAAGAAACGTATTATTAGAATGTATTGAAGCTAAATTAGGTCGGGAACAAATAGGAGACATTTCAAAATGCTTTGCCGAAGCGGCCGAACAGCTTGGACAGAAAAATATCCCGGAGGATTATATAAATCCATTCTTATTAAGCTCACTTAATTCGATTAATCCATATATGTTTAAATCCATCTTCGAAAGTTTTTATCAAAACATAGATGGTTTTCAGTATGACTTTTCAATCATTTCAAAGCATGCATTAAGTCGTATCTATGAAAGATATGTGGCTGCATTACACGTTGAGAATCCTTTCAAACTAACGGGTTCATATTATACGCCAGAATATATTGCCCGTTTTTTTGCTAAATATGTATTGAAAGAAATACCATTAAGTAAATTCAACACCCTGAAAATACTTGAACCCGCAGTTGGATCAGGCATTTTTATGAGAACGCTATTAGAGTTACTTGGTGAAAAGTGTAACCCTCATTTGAATGCAGAAGAAATAAAAAATGCGTTCTCAAATATACTTGCTATAGATGTTGATGTAAATGCATGCCAGGCAACTGAATTGTCTTTAGCGCTTCTCTATTTGTTACTCTATTCGGATTTTCCGAAACTAAATGTAGTTCATAAAGAATCAATTCAGTATTTATATGGAAAAAGGGATTATCTGAACTCATTTGACTTGATTATATCTAATCCTCCATATATCAGATATGAGTTTTTATCAAACGAATTGAAAGCTTTTTTAAAAGACACTTCTTTTTTTTCTGATTTTTCAAAAGGGAAATCAGATTTGTATTTGGCTTTTTTAAAACTTAGTGTTGATTTGCTATCGCCAGGAGGGACGGCCTTGTTTATTATCCCTCATAGTTTTTTAATAAATGAAGGAGCGAAGAAACTACGTAAGTATATAACAGATAACTGTACTATTAAACTTCTTGCAGATTTATCCGCTATTCCCGTTTTTGGAAACACAGGCGTCTACTCCATTTTGTTGATATTTGAGAAAAAACAGCATCCGAAAGACTTCTCTACAACTACCATATTAAAGTGTAAAAATTATGTAGGACAGGCTTTGGAAGACATCATTAATGATGAAGAAACGGATAATTCATTTTATTCCATCTATAAAGTAAGTACTAACGCCTTTACGGCTGAGAATTGGTTGATCTTGCCAAATAAGGAATATGAAATAGAGCAAAAAATACGAAAGCACCAAACTATAAGTGACTATCTGGAGGTTAGTTCCGGTATTATTTCAGGATGCGATGCCGTCTTTTTACGGAGAAAAGAAGATATACCAAAAGGTGAAGAAGGAATCTATAAACCATATCTTGGGGATAAAGAAAAGAAAACGTATGCTGTTCCGGTAGAAAGTAACCGGTATATCTTTTATCATTATTTGGATAACGGAGATCCTATAGATGAAACGGCGCTTTCTACCAACTATCCTAACACGTGGGAATATCTTAACAATCATAAAAAACAATTAGAGGGAAGAAACTCTCAACCATCCAAATGGTGGATGTTGAGAAGTATTGTAAATCCATCTACTATGTTTATACCTAAAATAATAACGCCTGAATTAACTATTATTCCTAAATTTTCTATTGATAGTATTGGGAAGTATGTTGTTTCGCATGGATGTTATATTAGATTGAAAGAATCATTTGGAGGTGACGTCAATCTTTTATATTATTTCTTAGGTATGTTGAACTCAACACCTTGTTATTGGTTTATTGCTAATCATGCCAACAAATATAGAGGCGGATATAATAAAATACAGCCCAAATCATTAAAGATTACTCCGATACCTAATCCACGCACGTTAGATACCAACAAACTTATTAATTTCATTAAACTTGTAAAACAACGGGAGTTGTCCGAAGGGATTCAAGCTATAGAATTGGATCAAAGAATTAATATTTTAGCTTGTGAATTTTACTTGTTGACAGAGGAAGAAAAATCAATAATTTTAGGAGAAGATGTTAATTTCGACAATTGATGATTTGTCAGCACATAGAATTAGAAGTATCAAAAATACGTTGAAGAAAATAGCTTGCAATACAAATGCTCTTTGTGTTCAACAACTCTCAATGAACTCTAAAATAACTTTTGCAGCATCAGATATTATTGAGACTGGCCGGGAATTTACTACTTGGAGATTTAGAACACACGCAGATGAATACAATTGCTCTTATTATGAAATCTGGAATCAATTAAGTGAAACAGCATACACCCTTGCCAGAGCATATTTCCACGTATATTGTATTAATCAAGAGTATTGCCGGAATTTTCCTAAAGGAGAATACTTGCTATTGCACTGTGACCCGATAGAAGATGACCCTACGCATGGGATTTACAAAAAGAATCCACATCTGCATGTGAAAACAGCCAAACAACCATTACCTCATGCACACATTGCTCTGAATCTATATTCCGCAGATCAAATTTACTCAAGTATTACTGATTTTGAAAAAACAATAGATCAACTTATCGAAATGTTGAGTAAACAGATCATTGATAAAATCATTGAAGAAGAAATGAAATTAAAATAGTATTATCAATGTTAGTCGACGGGAGTTCTGAGGCATTGAAAAAGTCATTATCTTTGGAACGCATGGCAACAATAAATAATAACAGCTTTATTTTCGATTTCCTTACACAGACAAGGTTCAGCGTGTGGCGGCATGTGATTTTCATACTTCTGTTTTTGCCTATTGCCCTGAGTATGTCTTTCTCTGTCTTTTCAGAACATGTTGATGTGTTGGGGGGTAAGGTTTGGTTGTATGGTGTGTGCCTGGCTGGCATACCGGTTTCGTTTGTTTATTTCAACCTGAAAGTTCTTATTCCGCGTTATTTTGCAAAAAACAACTATAGGACTTATGTGGCGAGTTTCCTGCTATGTATCGTGTTGTTTCTTTCAATTACCTATCTGACTGAGTATTTAATCCTTGCCTCCCGGGGGATCAGCATGGAATTTACGGTATATGTTCTTCTTGATGGGCTATCCGATCTGACGCTTTATGTCGTTTGTATTGCCGGCAGCTCGATTACGGCGATGCTGCAACAATGGGCGCGTGACACCGGCAGGATAGACGACCTGGAGAACGCATGGCTCAGGAGCAATCTGGATGAACTCAAAAACAGGATCAATCCTGAATTTCTTTATGGCGTCTTAGCGTATGCATCGGAAACAGTCAGAGCAGAGCCCGAAAAAGTATCTGCCACGCTACTCAGGCTTAGCAAACTGCTGAGGTATGAACTTTACGATTGTAAAAGGGAACGGGTGTTGATGAGGTCGGATCTTTCATTTATCGAAAACTACTTATCGCTGGAACAGCAAAACGCCGGAAACAACTTTGTCTATAACATTTCGACAGTTGGAGACAGTAACTTCTTTATCGCTCCATTCCTCTTTATGCCATTCATTCAAGAGATAATGAAACAAAAGCCATCGGACTTGCGCCTTAGCTTTGACTTTGAAGACAACCTGATACGCTTTACCGTGAATGTGGCAGATATTGATTTGCTGTCTTGCGATTTTCAAAAAGTAGAACAGAGGTTTACGCTATTCTATGGCCGTGATTTCAGTATCAACAGAGATATACGCTCGTTAGCATTCGTACTGAATAAAACAGGGGCAGACTATGAGTAAAATAAACAATAGATCGAACACACGCGCATACAGCGTTCCGCAGCATCTGTTCATACAGTTTATGGTACTGCTGATTACGATGAATGTAATGTGGGAGGAGGCCGCAGGGTTTATTCCCGCACGGATCTGGCTTTGGATTCCTTATTTTCTGATGATCAATACGATACTTTATGCGAATAGGTATCTTCTGGTTCCGGGGTTTTTGCTGCGTGGGAAAACGTGGCAATATATACTGTCTTTTCCGCTTCTGATCATCTTCGCGGTCGTGGGTTTAGAGCTGCTTCAACTGGCTGCTCCCGGCAATGGGCCGCAGCATACGCCTCCCCTTTTGGATGTCGTATCGGGCTTAGCTGCATTTATCCTCTTTGTATTTGGCCTTACCGCCCTTCAACTGTTTAGGTACCGCATTGATAACCAAAGAAAGATAAACGCGTTAGAGAGTGTAACAATGGAAATTGAATTGGCTAATCTGCAAAATCAGATCAACCCTCACTTCCTTTTCAATATGCTGAACAATGCCAACATTATGGCGGGCGAGGATACAGGGAAGTCTTCCTTCATACTCTCTAAGCTGAATGATCTGTTGCATTATCAGATTGAAGGAAGCTCGAAAAAAACAGTTAGACTTTGCGAGGAGATTGCGTTTTTGGAAGACTTTCTCGCGCTGGAAAAAACACGCCGGGATCGTTTCACGTATGCGATACATAGCGAAGGAGACTGTAATGTAGAAGCGCCGCCCTTGCTGTTTATTCCGTTTGTAGAAAATGCGGTAAAACATAATCCGGAGAATGATTCGTTTGTTACGATCGTCTTTCGGATGGAGGAGGAGCGATTATACTTCAGATGTGAAAATCCGAAGCCCAAATCGTTTCATATAAAAAAGCAAGGCGGCATAGGATTGATCAATAGCAGAAAACGTCTTGATTTACTTTTTGGACGGGATTATACGCTCGACCTGAGAGATGAAAAGGACAGATACATTGTAATAATGAACGTTAAGATATGAAATGTATTATAGTAGACGACGAACCCATTGCCCGTCGCGGCATAGAGAAGCTAACAGGCCAGATACCTTCGCTGGATATTTTGGGCAGTTTTGAGAATGCCGAAGCAGCCGCCGGGTTTATGCAAGACAACGAGGTAGACCTTGTCTTTCTGGATATTCAGATGCCGGGCGTCAATGGGATAGATTTTGCGCGAAGCATCCCAAAAACAACCTTGGTTATTTTTACCACGGCTTATGCCGAATTTGCACTCGACAGCTATGACGTTGAAGCTATCGACTATCTGGTAAAACCGATTGAGGCCGGGCGTCTGAAAAGAGCGGTAGATAAAGCCGCGTCTTATCATGAAATGCTACTCTCGGAAGAGCGGAGAAAGCAGGCCGGACAGGCTGACGCTGAATATATTTTCATTAAATCCGATCGTAAGTTTTTTAAGGCCAATTTCAAAGATGTTCTTTTCATCGAAGGCCTCAAAGACTATGTAATTATTCAGACCGACAAACAACGGCTAATTACACATCTGAATTTGAAAACAATTCATGATATGCTGCCCAAACAAGTCTTTTTACGGGTAAGCCGCTCTTTTATCGTAAACAAAGAGCGCATAGACTCATTCGATAATAATGATATTTTTCTCGGACAATATGAAATCTCAATCGGTAATTTCTACCGGGATTCATTCTTTGATGAAGTAATGAAGAAACCCCCTAATCATCCGGGGAAATAAAATATGCGCACGCCGACAGTGATTATCTTAGGCCTCCATTCTGATAACAGATTTCATATATGTCGTGTATGGCCCAGAGTTCGTTGTCGGTATGTAAGGCCCACCAGTGCTCGTTGAGAAAGTCCCAACCACCGTATTTTTTCAGATAAAAATAAGCTTCCTGTACATTCATCTTGTAAGCCTCTGCAAAGGCAGGCACTATGTATGTTATGAAGCTTATTTTATCACTTGTCGCTTTATCTATTATTTTTTTCTGCATCGGTTTTTACTGTTTCTGATTCGATGATAAAGTTACTTCCAGTCATACAAGTTTACTTTCTTGTGGCGGCTGATTTGTTCTTCTACTTCGGGGAAGAAGCGGGAGATGATTTCGTATAGTCCCGGATCGTAGTGTTTCATTTCTTCGCGTGTGTTGATTTTGTTGTGTTTGCCGTCGCCGTTGTCGTTGTCTACTTCGGCATTTACGTTGAACCAGTTTTGTACGCCTTCGGCCCAGTATTCGGCTACATTTGTGGCGGCGTATACGTTTTTCCACCGTCCTTTAGCCAGGGCTGCATCAAGCGAGGCTTGTAGCTCGCTGTTGAAACTGGGGTAAATCGAAAGGATCCCGGCGCCATGAATGGTGTGCGAAAATTCATGTATCAGTATATCTTCGGCATGATACTTGTCTATCTGGTAGGCCAGGATGTTTTCTTCGGCGCAGGTAGAGAAGGGATTCCGGGGCGAGCCGCCAAGTCCGCGTGCGCGCAAATCCCAGTTGAGGGCTGTATCTGCTGCCAGGTAAGCATGTTCCGGTATGTCTGTGGTGCCTTCGTAGCGCGCCATGATCCCGATACGTGTGTTTTTGCCCGTAAGCGTATCCAATACTTCTTTCTGGAGTGCGTCCGTCATGGCTTTGATCGTGATATAAGCCGCATAAAAACAAGAATCCGGCACACGCCACGAACTGACCACATGAATGCCGTTCACATTCATATATTTCTTGTAAAACGGATCGAGATTCAGCTCCGCAGGAGGCGTGTAAATAGCCGGAGTATCTATCAGAACGGCCACTCGATTAACGGGTTTATGGCAGCCTGTCAGTACTGCGAGCGCCAGCACCCAAAACTGGAAATAAACTATTTTCTTCATCGGTTCTTTATTTTAAGTAAGAAGTTTCAATTGTAAACCATGGTGTATATTAAAGAGAATCGACCGCCTGGCTGCTTCTACTGGGAGTCGCAGGCGAGGCGGAAGCCCCGGTTGCCGTTACGATGGCCGGGCATGCTGTTGTTGCGGTTCGACACACGGCAGTTTACGCCGGCGTTGCTCCAGCTACCGCCGCGATCCACGTGGTAGGAGCCTGTCTCGGGGCCTGTAGGGTTCGTTTGGGAGTCACTGTTGTATGCGCCGTACCAATCGCTGCACCATTCCCACACATTGCCACTCATATCGTAAATGCCAAGCTCGTTCGGCCATTTTATTCCTACAGGATTTATACCACCGCCTGAGTTTACTTCATGCCAGCCCACATTACTCATCACATTGCCTCCACTGTACTTATAGCCCTGGCTGTCGGCTCCGCCCCGTGCTGCATACTCCCATTCTGCCTCGGTAGGCAGACGGTACTGCCTGCCGGTTCGTTTATTTAACTTATAGATAAAGCCATTGGCATAATATTGTATGTTGCGGATCGTCATATAATCGCCGGATGTACCGGCAATATCGTCCCAACTGACCTGCTCAACAGGACAATAGTCTCGTTTAAACTCAGACGGATTCCTGCCCGTCACTGCCTTCCATTGTGCCTGAGTAACTTCGTATTGGCCGATATAAAAGCCATCTACCGTCACCTGATGCGCCGGCTGTTCATCACCATGACAATCTTCGCCCTGTTCCGCCGTGCATCCCATCGTAAATGTTCCGCCGGCAACGTAAACAAGTGGAATATCCGTTAGTATCTGCTCATCATCCGATGAGAAAACATAGATAAGGCCGGCCAGGGCAAGCAGTCCGGTTATCGCTCCGGCTATAATAACGGGAGTCCTGTGTTTTTTATAATTGTTCGCTTCCATATTTTCAAAAACTACTGACCGGCTGAAGCACGAAGCAACAAACGGCAGGCGAAAGATAGCGAAAAAAATTATATTCTCCGGCTGAAAGCAGGCTGAAACGTCTCCTTTCAGTATTACGTTATGTAGGATAAGTAGTTACAGGCCGGCTGAAAGCTGAAAGAAGGGGTGAAAAAGCTACTTATAGAGGGGGGATTATCATACGAAAACAACGATTCCATCGTTGACGGAACAGTATTGAATAAAAAAGCCATAGCTGTGTTTTACTAAAAAAAAGTCTTCGCGATGTGTTCAGCAAGTCTTCGCGATGTCTTTAGTAAACCTTCGCGATGTTTTTGCAAAGACTTCGCGAAGACTTGCTGAAGACTTCGCGAAGACTTTTTTAACGAATCTTGATGGTTTGTCGGAGCCATCGCGATGAAATCAAGGAGTTGACAATCCATTTACTCCTTTGATTCCTCTGACTCCTTCGTCTCCTCTGTTTCCCCTGATTTCCCCGGCTCCTTTGCCGGCGACTCCTGCCGGCTCTTCTCCAGGTATTCTTCTTTAAAAATATTGAAGCACAGAATGAAGCCGGATAGTAGGATAGGGCCGAAAATGACGCCCATAAAACCGAACAGGGATAATCCGATGATAACGCCGAAGATGGTTATGAGGGGATGTGTGTCGGCCAGCTTCTTCTGTAAAACAAGGCGGATCAGGTTGTCTATATTCGTAAGGATGAGCAGTGAATAGGCAAACAGCCCCAGCGCATTCCTCCAGTCGCCCGTAAGCGCCAGGTAGGCGGAGAGCGGAACCCATACAAGCGCCGTGCCCAATAACGGGACAATGGAGGCAAAGCAGGTGAGGAACGCAAAGACAACAGGGCTTGGAGCGCCGAATATAAGGTATCCTATAAAGGCAATACTTCCCTGGATAATGGCCAGAAGCGGTATCCCCAAGGCATTTGCTTTTACCAGCGTGTTCAGCTCTTTCAATACGATATGCCGGTTTGAGCGGTTGAAAGGAAGTATCTCGTCTACGTATTGCTCCATCTTGCGCCCGTCTGTAAGCATGAAATAGAGTACGAGAAGCAGCATTACGATATTTATTACGAACCCACTGATGCCGCTCATCAAAAACTGCCCTATCTTAGGCAGGATGGAAATAACCGACGTCAGGTTTCCCATATCGAGCACGTCGTAGGTTGTTTTTTCTTTTATCGAAGCGGCGAGGCGTTCTATCAGGGCTACCAGCTCGCCGGTGTCTACGTTGAAATCTTGTATCTCTGCAATAAACAGCCATACGGCAAGCGTAAGGGGGATGAGGAAACAAAGGATCGTTTCCGCCAATAAGAGTAGGGCAACGAGGCTTTTGTTCCAGCGCCTTTGTTCGGTAAGGTAAAACATCTGGTTTCTTACTACTATGTAGATGGTAAAAGCGCCTAAGATCCCTCCGAGGAAAGGAGCGAACTCTTTTATCAATATAATTCCCATGATCAGGATACCGCCGATCAATGAGTATTTCCGGTATTGTTCTTTCAGACTCATAGCTTATATTTTATTGATAGACAAAGATAGGCTGTTTATTTGTTAAACAAATAAAATGATAGAACGTTTTAAGTTTGTATCTTTGCCCTCCTAATTATGTTTGATGGATATGGAGGATACAAAAGTGCAATTTGAGAAAGTAATCGCCCAATGCAGGGGATTGTTTGAAAACAAACTGAAGGACTACAGCCCGTCGTGGCGGATCATGCGTCCCGCATCAGTCACCGACCAGTTACTTATAAAAGCAAACCGGATCCGTAACCTCGAAATAAAAGGCGCCGGCCTGATAGACGAAGGCATAAAGCCCGAATATATGGCCATCGTTAATTATGGCGTAATAGGGCTTATCCAGCTCGAATCGGGCTTTGCCGCCCTGCCGGATATTACGCCCGAAGAAGCGCTTAGCCTGTACGACAAACATATTACGGCTACCAAAGAACTGATGTATGCCAAAAACCATGATTACGACGAGGCCTGGCGCCGGATGAATGTCAGTTCGTACACCGACCTGATCCTGATGAAGCTATACCGCGTGAAGCAAATAGAAAGCCAGGGCGGGAAAACCCTTGTATCGGAAGGCGTAGGCGCTAATTATATGGACATGATAAATTATGCCCTTTTCGGTTTGATAAAGCTTGAATCCGGCGAAGAACAAACAAATGAATCATAAGGAAAGAATCATAAAGGTAGTTGCGGAGGTTTGCCGGTTGCTCGTCGGCTGTGTATTTATATTCTCCGGATTTGTTAAGGCGATAGACCCTACAGGGTTTGCCATTAAGATCGGGGATTACCTGACGGCCTTCGGCTTGCAGCACCTTAAGCCGCTTGCGCTATTGACTTCCATCAACCTGAGCGCGGTAGAGTTTACCTTGGGTATTTGTATGCTGCTGGGGGTGTACAGGCGGTATACGTCTATCCTGGCGCTGGTGATGATGCTGGTGATGACGCCGCTTACGCTTTATCTGGCCCTTTTCAATCCGGTATCAGACTGCGGATGTTTTGGCGACGCCATTATTCTTTCCAATTGGGCTACGTTCTGGAAGAATATCGTGTTGCTGTCGGCTACTGTTTTCTTGCTGATCCATAACCAGAAGCTTTTCCAATGCTATACATTCAGCGTCTATTGGTTTGTTGTCTTATTTGTATATGTATATTGCGTTGGTTTTGCCTGGTGGAATTACAACCATCTTCCCCTGATTGATTTCCGCCCGTATAAAGCCGGCGCCAATATCCCGGAACAAATGACCATCCCCGGCGATGCGTCGCATGAGGCATACGAATCTGTTTTCATTTACGAAAAAGACGGCGTAAAGAAAGAGTTTACCTTAGATAATTACCCGGCAAACGATTCTACCTGGACATTCGTTGATGCTCGTACAACGCTGGCCGCCGGAGGAGTAAAGCCACGGATAGAAGCATTCAACGTGTACGACAGCGACGACCAGGATGTGTCAGACATTATCCTTTACAGCGAAGAACCCCTACTTTTGCTGATCGCCCACAAACTGGAAGAAGCGAGCGACGAGCGGATTGACGAGATCAACAACCTGTATGATTATGCGCTGGAGCACGGAATCTCCTTCTATTGCATCACCGGATCGGCGCAGGAATATATACAGGCCTGGATTGATATTACCGGAGCCGAATACCCGTTCCTGTTTGCCGACGACGTTTTATTGAAAACAATGATCCGCTCTAACCCAGGGCTTGTCTTGATAAAGAACGGGACTGTCCTACAGAAATGGCACTACAACGATATACCGGAAGAAGAAAGCATCGCAAAGGTAGTAGACGCTTATTTGGAAGAAAAACAAGTAAATGATAAAGGAAACCGTTGGATTTATATCAACTTATCAGCTTTTACCTTACCTTTGCTGCTTGTCTGGGTGTATGACTACCTGCACTTC
>JAISCM010000179.1 GCA_031265595.1 Tannerellaceae bacterium | reverse complement strand
TTCTATCGGCCGGGGTAGTGCGCCCGGATTTTCAAATTCAATGCGGTTGGTAAAAACACGGATACGTGGTTTCATTGGGCTGAAATAATCGCAGTGGATTACTGCGTTAATGAGAAGCGGACACTTATGCCGTAGCTGGAGTTTGCTGTCGGATAAGAGGCGCTCGACACCAGGGGCTCGTTGATCTGTAGATCATAGAAGGCGCGTAAGGTAAGGACGCGGCTCAATCCGTAGTCTGCGGAGAACTGGACTGTTTTTGCTACATTTCCACTGGTCGCCTGCGAGGTAGCATCCTCCAGCTTACGTATCAGGGATTGCATCATGCGATATGAGAAGTCCATGCGTAGCGTTAAATCATTGCTGAAGTTTTGGCTCGCTTTCCTCTTTAATACTTTATTAAACTCCGTCAGTTTGTATCCCAGACCTATGATATACTCTTTGGTATGCGATTCTATCAATTGGTAAGACGACACGTTCAGGTTCAGGTTTCGCGTTGTACGGTATTCGGCGCGGGTGGTTACATTATTCAGAAGCGTGCCATCTACGCCTATCAGCGGATTAAAGCCATCTGTGATGCTTACCGAAGAGATGTCGTACGGAGAAGAAGGAGACGGGTTATTCGTCAATACATCCCTGATAAACCCAAGCCCGTCTTGCCCGGCGTCTGCCCAGTTGAGGAACGAACTGAAAGCGCCCACCGTATAATTCGCCCGGTACTGATGGCTTACCTGTATCGATTTAAACGCTTTCTGTATCAACGGAACTTGTATCAACCCATCGTATGTGACACGCCAGTTGGGAAGCAAGGCCGCTAAAGAAGGGAAAGCCGACAACGATATGTTATCTGCATCTTTGCCTGTATAAGCAGCCAGGAAGGCCGGGATCAGTACGTCTGTAGAATTGGAGTTTACCCCCCCGTACCGTTCGGAATTATATCCTTGCCCTGCTGCCGTATGCCCTTCCAGAAAACCGGCATCGGGGTAGGCTGTCCCGGCGTATTTCGTTTCGAGCCGGTTGGCTATGACCGTACGGTTGTTCAGGAAATCAGTAAATACCTTCGACCGGTAGCCGTTTTCCAGATTACCCATTCCTTCAAAAGCCGAGCCGATGGCTATCGTAGTCATACTGAAAGAGCCTCCGTATATCTCAGGCATGCCGCTATACATATATTGTATTTCGGTATTGCGGGTATCCGACCGGAGCGCATTCAAATCGATTTTCAACCCGGGCAACGGTTCGAGATTCATGCTGATGGTAAGCGTTTTTGCACCATTGATGATGGCCGGGTTAATATTTGTCTGCGTCATTATCAGCCAATCATGCCTGGATAGTTCATCTATATACTCCCTTCTTACCGAGCCGAAAGCAAAGCCGAGCCCCGGGGTAAACGCGTTATTTAGCCGTCCCTGTCCGAACATATCGCCTATTTCAGGGCGGAAACCGGGCACCATCATACCGTCCGTCATCGCATACTGAATATTCAGCCGGCGTATCATCATTAAGAACCGGCTGCTATATTCGGCCGCTTTAATGATGAACTCCTGGTTTTCGGAGGTAATCGGTACCAGCGTCAGATTCAGCTTAACGCTGTCGCGGTTTTGTATCTCCACATGGGCAAAGTCTATAGGTTTAAACTTGATGCGGTATACTTTGCCGTCTTCGCCGCGCGCCGTGATCCGTAGCTTCTTTGTCAGCATGCCATGATTTACGATCGTGGCGCTATCCTTACTCAGCGTTACGCTTGTTTCCAGCTTTTTGGGTTCTTGCTTCTTTTCTTCCGGCGCCCTTTGCCTGTTAGACGAATTACTCCGGATAGAGCCATACTTCTGATTGACCGAACGTAAAAACTTATTCTTATTATAAAAGCTGAGGAAGTTGAAACCACTCTGGATGTTTACCTGCCGCTGGTTCCTTATCGAATTGCCAATCTCTACGGCCTCGTCTACTCTCGCCCCCCTGTCCCAGTTGTACGTAGCGGCATACATTACGGAGCCATTCACCCAGTCGAGCACAGGGATGTGCTGGAAAGGCAAATTATAGGTAGCATTAAACGACTGGTCGTACCGCATGGGGCGCCCTAAGTCGGCAATACTTTGCTTTACGGAATCCTTCCATAGTTGGTATTGGTTGCCGTTCAACTGTTTGTTTACCTGCACATGCGGCTCTTCGATGCGGGCGTTCGTTCCCGAATTAAAGGAAGCCCTCAGACTGCTCGTAAAGTTCCAGGTGAGGCTGAACGCCCTGTCCCAGTAAAAGTTCTGGCTGAAAGAAACCGGCAGGTTGTTCTCTCCCGGGTTATTCAGGTCGCGTAATTGTATTTCGTAGTAATTACGCATCATGGCTGTCTGAAAGCTGATATTCGCCGGCACATAGTTTATACCCAATTGTTTGATATAACGGGTATAGCCATTATTTTTCTTTACCTTATCAAACGGGCGGAAGGGGCGCACGTAGGGAGAATAGGTATATGCAAAATTAGCTTTGTAGTCTTTGGTCGTTTCGTACTCCGTTTCGGGCGTATTTCGTTGATTCTCGCTATAAGAGTATCCCATGGAAAAGTTGGCAGGGTCGTACGGCATGGGGTTCTTGCTTTTTATGTCTACCCGGGCGTTGGTCAGCGCTATACTTTTTATAACGCTCCGTTGGCGGGCAAAGCTGATGATCGAATCTTTTTCCGCTTTCGTTTCCACCGATTCCAGCGCATCCGTCAGCTTCACATCCTGATCCAGCGGATTATATTTGGGGTCGATCGTTTCTTTCGAGTAAGCATAATACAACGGCAGGCTTACGTTGGCTTTTTCGGGGAAGAACTTACCCAATTCCAGGTTGGCCGATACGCTATACTGTTTGTAATCGTCTAAACGGCGTTCGTTCACCGACTGGTCCAACCCTCCGAAGCCAGACGTTTCAATCCGTCCGGCCAGGTTTACCGTCCCCAGGTCTGATAAGGCAACACTCAGATTCGCATTGGCGGCCCAGCCTCCTTCTTCATTAAAATCGGTCAGGCGCAGTTCGTTCACCCATATTTCGGCGCTCTTTATATCTTTCGATTTATTACGGACGCCTATCATAATAACCTTCACTTCAGATAAGCTTGGGTTTCCTACAATGCTGATGGTATTCTTGGTATTATCGGGGTCGCCTTCCGAATAAACGGTCTGAAACGATACGCCGTCCTGTCCCTGCCGTTTGAAACGGTTGCGCTTCAGTTTAAGATCTGTCAATACTTCAAACCTGAAATCGAACTTATTTGCCGTTGGCCATACCTTTTCCCGGTGTTCGGGGCTATCCAGGTAAGAGTCATGCGGCGTCAGTTCCAACGGTATTTCGTATTCGTAGTAATTATTCTTATAATCGGAGCCTAAGCGGACGAACACCGACAAATCATTATTGCCAAGAGGAGTTACTCCTGCTGCCGAACTCTCAAACGCTTCCGCATGCGTAAAAAGCTGCAACCGCTTATACTGCCGGAAGTCTAAATTGGTATTCTTATAGATAGCCCGGGCATCCAGCGGCGACAGGTTGGTTATCCGCATGGAAAGAGCCTGCTCGTTTTGCAGTATCATCTGCGCTTGTCCGGGAGCTAACATACGCGAAACGTCCGGCGGCAATACATAGTTTACCGGCGTCTTTTGCCCGTTCTCTTCAATATTCACGGCGGCCACATCTAAGGATGCTATACTACCGCCGGTAGGAGGCATAGACGGATTAAACAAATCCTGCGTATAATTCCGCCATTCGCCACGTACCAGTTCAAACTTGCCGAAACGAAGAACGGTGGTATCGCTAAACCCCGTCATATACAGACGCATAAAACGGATCGTTTTAAAGTCGCGGATCGAACCGATGCTCCGGGTATACTGCTTTACGGGTATCTTGAACTGATACCAGGTAACATCTGCTTCCCCCTCTTCTAATCTGACCTGCTGGGCCACATATTTATTTACAATATAGTTGCTGCCCACTTCCATATCCTGCTGGCGAAGCGATATTTTGTACTCGTAATACTTCTCCGTTTCGTTCATTGTATTATCCTGGTTCAGGTCTTCCACATCGGGCGTGGTTCGTGCCGAGGCATTGAAGCGTTCATTGGAGTCTTCAGACGAGCGGGAGTTCCCTTCCGTCCCGTTATAATACTTATAGCGGTCGAGGATACTCATTTGTAGCTCGTCTTGCTCCACTCCGCGGTAATGGCGGAAGTTATCGCCGGCCGGGTCGTTGTAGAACCGGGTCAGGGTGGTTGGTTCCAGTTTCGTTTCCAGCTTTTGCAGGTATTCATTGTAGGCGCCATACGCACGTTCTTCTTCCGTAGAAAGCCCGTTAAAGCCTACGTCTTGCACGGTACGGGCTCCGGCCGTATTATCAAAAGCATATACGGTGCTCTGTTGTTTGGGCACTTTTCCCCATACCGTAGTATCTACCTTTGTTATATCGCCGTCGATGGGGAGGCCGTTCTCAAAGAATTTCTTTTCATCCTTCAGTATATCTTCGGATATTTCGCCGAGGTTGAAATACAGATCGCCGCCTGTAGACTGAGTTCGTTTGATGAAAGGATCCATCAGCCAAAATTCGATATACTCGATATTGGCCGCTTCAAAGTCGCTTTGGTCTATCCGGCGCATCATCCCTCCCCAGCGTTTTTCGGGATTCATCAGGGTGCCGTCGGGATTCATTCCGTCTACGTCTAAATTGTATGGCCCGCGTTCCTTCGGATAATAAGCTATGTTCAATACCGGGAGGAAAGACGTTTCAGTAGAAGACTGTTGTTTTTTGGGGAATAACTCCCTCACCATAACAACCCTTACATCGTGGTCGGAGAGCTGTTCCTTATCCCGTTTGATATGTGTAGGCATCAGCGTAGAGGTGGTGCGTGAGAAGATCCCGTC
>JAISCM010000125.1 GCA_031265595.1 Tannerellaceae bacterium | reverse complement strand
AAAATACAAACATCCGAATTTTCTATCGCCCGGATGGAACGGATCACGGAATAATATTCAAGGTCTTCATTCACTTTCCCCTTTTTACGGATACCGGCTGTATCAACCAGGTAGAAGTTTAGTCCGAATTTATTGTATTTCGTATAGATCGAATCGCGCGTAGTACCGGCAATATCGGTGACAATGTGACGCTCTTCGCCGATAAACGCATTTACCAAAGACGATTTTCCGGCATTTGGGCGCCCCACTACTGCCAGGCGTGGTAGCTCTTCATCCCAATCATCCGGTTTGTCTTCCGGGAGCAACGCTACGATTTTGTCGAGCAGATCGCCTGTGCCGGAGCCATTAACCGCCGAAACACAGTAAGGATCGCCCAAACCTAACGAATAAAATTCAGCCGACAGGGGATGCAGCTCAAAGTTGTCGGCTTTATTGGCTATTACAACAATCGGCTTTCGAGACCGGCGCAGTATCTTGGCCACTTCACCATCCAGATCGGTTATACCATTCAATATATCGGCTACAAATAAAATAACGTCGGCTTCTTCTATCGCTATCTGTACCTGCTTATTTATTTCTTCTTCGAAAATATCTTCCGAATTAACGACCCAGCCGCCAGTGTCAACCAGTGAAAATTCTTTTCCTGTCCATTCTACTTTGCCATACTGGCGGTCGCGCGTGGTGCCGGCTTCTTCATTTACGATAGCCTGGCGCGTCTGCGTCAAGCGATTGAACAAGGTTGATTTCCCTACATTAGGCCTTCCTACGATGGCTACTATATTTCCCATAAAAACTAACTGTCAATTGATTTGATATCCAAAAGATTTCAATATAGCATCCCGGTTTCGCCAATCCTTTTCTACTTTGACAAACATCTCCAGGAATACTTTCTTAGTAAAGAAGCGTTCTATATCTTTCCGGGCCATTGTCCCTACTTTCTTTAGCGCCGCTCCTTTAGGGCCGATAATGATTCCTTTTTGCGAATCACGTTCTACTATGATCAGGGCTTTAATACGAATCAGGTTTTCTTCTTCTTTAAACTGTTCTACCACGGTCTCTACAGCGTATGGTATCTCTTTCTGATAATACAAAAGTATTTTCTCGCGGATGATCTCAGTTACAAAGAAACGGGCGGGTTTATCCGTCAGCGCATCTTTTTCAAAATAAGGAGGAGATTCGGGCAGTAAGGCTTCTACCCGTTGCTTCACATAGTCTATATTGAAATTGGCAAGTGCGGAAACAGGTATGATCTCTGCTTTCGGAAGTATTTCTTTCCAGCCGGCTGCCAACTTTTCTAATCCTGCCTGATCGGTAAGATCTATTTTGTTGATCAATAACAACACCGGACAAACCGCCTGCTGTACTTTCTGTAGAAACCCTTCGTGCTTATCAATCGTTTCTACAACATCTGTTACATATACTAATATATCTGCATCGCCTAAGGCAGATTCGGAGAAAGTAAGCATCGATTCCTGCAACTTATAATTAGGCTGCAATACGCCGGGCGTATCAGAATAAACGATTTGCATATCTTCGGTATTTACAATCCCCATGATGCGGTGGCGGGTGGTCTGCGCTTTGGATGTGATGATCGATATCCGCTCTCCCACCAGCCTGTTCATCAGCGTAGACTTCCCCACATTCGGATTACCGACGATATTGACAAAGCCCGATTTATGCTTTCTTTCCGTCATACGCCCATTTCAAATAGATCGCTCCCCAGGTAAAACCACCGCCAAAGGCTGTCAGGATAAGCGTATCTCCTTTTTTCAATTTATCTTCGTATTCCCATAAACATAAAGGAATCGTGCCTGCACTCGTATTGCCATACTTCTGGATGTTGATCATTACTTTTTCTTTTACATCCAGGCGCCTTGCCACCGCATCAATGATACGCAGATTGGCCTGGTGGGGGACGATCCAGTCTATATCATCTTTAGTCAGATGATTTCTTTTTACAATTTCAATCGAGACGTCGGCCATATACGTAACCGCATGTTTAAACACATACTGCCCGTCCTGATACACACAATGCATCTGTTGATCTACCGTTTCGTGTGAAGAAGGATAGACGGAGCCGCCTCCTTTCATTAGTAAATGAGGCAATCCTGTTCCGTCTGTGCGAAGTAAGGTATCCATTACTCCAAGCTCTTCATGGGTTGCTTCCATCAATACGGCCCCGCAACCGTCTCCGAAAAGGGGACAAGTGGTACGGTCGGTATAATTGGTAATAGACGTCATCTTATCTCCGCCCACAACCACTATTTTAGTATAGCGCCCCGAACGTATATAATTAGCCCCTGTCTCCAACGCATAAAGAAAGCCTGTACAGGCGGCATGCGAGTCAAACGTCAACGCATTTTTACATCCCGTATTGTAAGCAATCATCGAGGCGGCTGTAGGAAAAACATAATCAGGGGTGGTGGTTGCACATATAACAGCTTCTATGTCTTCTGGATTCGTTTTTGTTTTTTCAAACAACTCTTCTACCGCTTTTGTAGCCATATAAGACAAGCCCAATTCTCCTTTTAAGATACGGCGTTCTTTAATTCCTACACGTGATGTGATCCATTCGTCGGAGGTATCTACTATTTTTGATATATCTTCGTTCGTTACTATATCTTCAGGCACATAGCCTCCTATACCTGTTATTATTGCATTAATTGTATTCGTCATTCTTTGAAACTCCTGTTCTCTTTTTAGTTACAAAAAAGCCCTAAAACGAATTTAGGGCTATACCTTTTGTGTATCTCGCATTCGGCAAGAACAA
>JAISCM010000041.1 GCA_031265595.1 Tannerellaceae bacterium | reverse complement strand
AGGATCTGTAAATAAATAATCAATACATTTTAATTTGTTCAAATAAAAACAAATGTTTACCTTTGCTCAAAAAGCAATGGAAACAGAGGAAGAAATAAGATGCTCATATAAAAGGATTTCTCCATTTTTAGATGAGAGAGGCAAACGATTATACATTGCGAACGAAGCACTTCGACATGGAAGAGGAGGCAAAGTTCTTGTCAGCAAAGCATTAAATGTGAGTCGAGTACGCATAAATGAGGGCATTTCGGAATTGTTGCGTCAAAGGGACATTGAAGGGAAAGTCAGGCGAAGCGGCGGTGGACGTAAACCTGTCGAACAGAATTATCCGGAATTGAAAGAGAAATTGGAAGAAATAGTTTCCCCCTACACACGGGGCGATCCAGAAAATCCGCTGTGTTGGTGCAGTAAAAGCCTTAGAAAAATACAACAGTCATTAAAAGAAGAATGCATAAATGTCAGTCATGTAACGATAGAAAAAATACTTTTATCCATTGGTTACAGTTTACAGGCAAACCGCAAGACTGACGAGGGTTCAAAAGAAGAAGACAGAGACAGACAGTTTTGTCACATAAATGAGAAATCGAAGGAATTTATATCAGAAAATCAACCGGTAATATCAGTGGATTGTAAAAAGAAGGAACTGATTGGCAATTATAAGAATGCGGGCAGGGAATGGGAAAAATCCAAAGAGCCAACCGAGGTAAAGGCGTATGATTTTATAGACCCCGAATTAGGCAAAGCCTCACCTTACGGAGTGTATGATATAGCGAAAAATCAAGGATGGGTGAGTGTAGGGATTAGTAGCGATACAGCTCAGTTTGCGGTCAATACAATCAGGACATGGTGGCAGGAAATGGGGAGTGAACTATATCCCCAAGCGCAAAAATTATTGATAACGGCAGACAGTGGAGGCAGCAACAGTTCCAGGTGTAAATTGTGGAAAACAGAGTTACAACGGCTTGCAACGGAGACGGGAATTGAAATACATGTGTGTCATTTTCCTCCCGGAACAAGTAAATGGAATAAAATAGAACACCGTTTATTTTCTTACATTTCAAAAAATTGGAGAGGAAAACCATTAACAAGCCTGGAGCTAATTGTTCAACTTATTGCGGGTACAACTACAGAAAAAGGATTAACAGTGAGAGCCGTGAAAGATGAAAATATTTATGAAAAAGGAATTAAAGTTAGTGATGAAGATATAGATTCTATCAATCTTGCAAGAGATGATTTCAGAGGAAAGTGGAATTACAAAATATCGCCATAAACGTATTACTTATATATTTACAAATCCTAAGTAATTGTAGCTTGCCTCCGGAAATAAAGAAGGCGGACCTCAAACGATCCGCCTTCTTTATTGTAAGCTGTCTTTCTCCGTTTTTACTCATCATATACGCTGGAGACTACCTGTACCTGCATGGCTAACGAGTCTTTACGAAGGGTAAGGCTGGCCGGCTTCAGGTAGCTACTTATCGACTCCGTGGAGATTGTACTGGTGCTCACCGTCATCGTGGTTCGGGTGACGGGGATAAGCAGCATATTCAAATCCTTATCCGGCGCATACAGTAATTGATACTTTATCAGGCTGGCCAGATTTGCTTTCGTAGTAGTCGCAGAGGCAATAGTAGTGGTACTCGTGATGGGCGTAAAGAAGTATAGTAAAGAGGCGGAATTATAGGTTCCTAAATACGTTGTTATGTTATCTTCTATTTTTCCGTTTTCAAAGAATGTTTTAACGGAGTCTTCCGGGATCAACAATACATTCGGGGGGGGCGACAAGGCATATTTCCATTGATCCTGCGGCATTGCTTTCAGCTCGAAATAGAAGGTGTTCACCCGCCGGTCTTCTACCTTTTCTTTTATTTCTTTTATCGGTATCGTTATGCGTGTGGATACGCCGGCCGGAGATTTTATATAGGTATACTGGTCGTTGGGAACTACTAATTTATCCAGACCGGCATTTTTCAGATGATTCATCTGAATCACTTCTTTCGTTACCGGGAACATCTCGTACTCAATGACGGCGGAATCTATGGCGCCGGTAGAAGGCCTTTTTGCATAGTAATTATAGTAAATAACGATCTGCGTTTCATTAATAGATAAAATATTCCCGCTCCCGAATGTATTGGTTACGTATAATCCGGGGAAGAACTTGTTGAAAGTCTCCTGGCTGACAAAATGGCCCGGGTTATTAACCGATTCATCATAGAATCTTTGTCCGAACGAAACAGGCATATTTATTTCGATACGCGCCGGATACGAATATACCGTATAATTGCCACTCGTGGCTGTGGCATTCCACAGGGAATCAGACACAGTCTGGTCTCGGGGAGAGTATGTTTTCGAAGCCAGCGGATTATTAAAATCCACATAGTGCGCCGGGTCTATATTTGTATAGAAATTTCTTTCCAGCGGTTTTACAACGGGGTATACGGTTGCCTGCATAGAAGCTAAGGAGTCGCCAATCCAGTCTCTGTTAGAATAAAACATCCTGAGTTGAACCGAGTCGATCTTGCCGTCTATCGGTTTTTGCCTGAATGTAAAGCCATCCTGTACATAGAACTGGCAGATAAAGTCCGCTTTCAGGTCGCCGAACAACGGATCGTAGATCTCTCCCAGTAAGCCGGTCGATGTTTTCGCATAGAGCGAATCGAGTACCACCGTAGAGGCTTTAAGCATAAACGTATCGGCCTTTAGCGTAGGAGTATCCTCCGACGGCTGAATACTTGGCCCTACCAACCCATAGTCATCATTACAACTGCCCAGGAATATACTCCCGGCAACAATACCAAGTATAAAAAGTTTGATTTTCATTTCTTATTGCATTTCTTATTTAGCATCTAATACTATATCGTAAAACTTATTAAACGAGTCTATATAATCGTCTGGAGACTGATATGGCAGGAAAGGCTTCCCGTTCATGCCGGAAAGATACGATGTTATCTCCGGATGAACCGCTTCGCTGCCCTGTATTACGCCATCCGAGAAATCGATTGCCAGCTTCGTAAGGGAGACAAAACTTGTATCCTCCTTTAATAGTTCCACATCTTCATCCGTAGCTCCGTCCATTTTCAGTTTGCCGGCAAAGTCTTTCCGTAGCGGCGTATTAAATCCATCGTCGTACACCGAATAAACGATCTTCGCTTTTTGCAGGCAAGGATCGTCGGCATACATACGTTTGATATAAAGGGCCGTTAAAGCCGACATCCATCCATGGCAATGGATCAGGTCGGGCATCCAGCGGAGCTTTTTGATCGTTTCCAATACCCCGCGTACATAAAAGATAGAACGCTCATCATTATCTTCGTATTCCTTCCCCCCCGCATCGCTCACAAGGGCTTTTCGCTGAAAGAAATCTTCATTATCGATAAAATACACCTGCATCCTGGCAGACTGGATAGATGCAACTTTTATTATCAATGGATGATCCGTATCATCAATAATTAAATTCATTCCAGACAAACGAATCACCTCGTGTAGCTGGTTGCGCCTCTCATTTATGTTTCCAAATTTAGGCATAAATGTTCTGATTTCACGTCCGCACTCCTGGGTACCTTGAGGCAAATTTCTGCCTATAATGGCTATTTCTGATTCCGGTAGATAAGGGGTTATTTCTTGAGTGATAAACAAAATTCTTTTTGCATCCATTCTAATAAAATTGTTTTAAGATGGTACAAAGATAACACTTTTTTGAGGGAAAGCTGTCATAAAAATTCAAAATAAGCCCTAACCCGGTATTCTTCAATCTTTTTAATACGCCTTTATCCTGTTTATCCGGGCAAAGTAGCCGTTTCTTCATACAAAACTATTGGCGAGATCGTATCAGTTTCATATTTTCATGGCGTACCCCTGATCGTCTCACCCAGGTGGTACAGGTGGACCACCCGGGTGATACAGGTGGACCACCCGGGTGAGACACGTGGACCACCCGGGTGAGACGATCAGTGGGATGCGATCAAACAATTACTTCTTTACGATCCGGCTATTTATATTTCACGATGGATAGGTTAGTTCATTATATGAATGCCCCTGGCGGGCAATGCACAAACCATGCCGCCTATACTATATTATATAATGTAGAGACAATAAATTTCCTCTTTACTTTCATAAACGATAATTATTTCTTTGCTTTGTGCTCGTTTTTAAATACGGTGTACAATGAAAGTAATTTCCAGTATCTGCGAATTGAGACATTGCCTTTCTTCGGAAAGGCAGAAAAACAAGGCGATCGGGCTCGTCCCTACGATGGGCGCTTTGCACGATGGCCATATTAGTTTGGTGAAACGCTGCGTGGAAGAGAATGACATCTGCGTGGCCAGCCTGTTTGTAAATCCTACGCAATTTAACAATCAACAGGATCTGGCCACCTACCCCCGTACGCCGGAGCGCGATTACGCCTTGCTCGAAGCAGCCCGGTGCGATTACGTATTTGCGCCGGCAGAAAAAGAAATGTATCCCGAACCAGACACACGGATATTCAGCCTGGGGCCGGTGGCGGAGGTGATGGAGGGGGCGCATCGTCCGGGGCATTTTAATGGCGTAGCGCAAATCGTGAGCAAGCTGTTCGATATCGTAGCGCCTGATAAAGCTTATTTTGGCGAAAAAGACTTTCAGCAAATAGCCGTGATCCGGGTGATGGTGGAAGCATTACATCTGCCGGTAGAAATTGTGGCCTGCCCTATCCTGCGCGAACCCGGCGGACTGGCTATGAGCAGCCGGAATATGCGCCTGACGCACGAACAGCATCAAAAAGCTCCCCTGATAGCTCGTACATTAAAAGAAAGTACTACCTTTGTACCCGGAAAAAAGATACAAGAGGTAATAGATTACGTGATCAATACCATCAACAACGAACCGGTATTGCAGGTAGAATATTTCGACATTGTAGACAGAAATACATTACAGTCTGTTAAGAGCTGGGAAGAAACGGCTGATCCGGTGGGTTGTATCGCCGTTTTTTGTGGTGAAACCAGATTGATAGATAACATAACGTACAAAAACAACTTGTCTTAAAGCAACTATGTTTATCGAAATTGTTAAGTCGAAGATCCATCGGGTAACAGTAACCGAAGCTAATCTGAATTACATCGGTAGTATTACGATTGATGAAGATTTATTAGACGCCGCCAATATGATCCCCAATGAAAAAGTGTCTATTGTAAACAATAACAACGGAGAACGGTTCGATACCTATATAATAAAAGGAGAGCGCGGCTCGGGCGTTGTATGCCTCAATGGAGCGGCAGCCCGGAGAGTGCAGCCGGGCGACGTTATTATTATTATGTCGTTTGCCCTTATGGATTTCGACGAAGCCCGGCGTTTTACACCAGCCATCATCTTCCCCGATACGGCAACAAATAAACTGATATAAACAGGGTATCGTACGTACATGTATACCAACAAACAACTATGGAATATTAGTTACCCTATATTCCTCAGCCTGCTGGCGCAAAATATAATTAATGTAACAGACACGGCTTTCCTTGGGAGAGTAGGAGAAGTAGAACTGGGCGCTTCGGCCCTGGGCGGTTTGTTTTATATCTGCTGCTTTACGATTGCTTTCGGCTTCAGTACAGGCTCGCAAATTATGATCGCCCGGAGGAATGGCGAGAAAGAATACAGGCAGGTAGGCCCGGTGATGATACAGGGAGTATTCTTTTTACTCATCCTTGCGGTGGCATTATTTACCCTGACCCGCGCTTTTTCTTCGGATATAATGCATGTACTTATATCGTCGGATACCATTATGAAGGCGTCGGCCGATTTTTTGAATATCCGTGTATTCGGTTTCTTTTTCTCTTTCGCCAGCGTAATGTTCAGAGCGTTCTTTGTGGGGATAACCCGAACCAAAGTACTTACGCTCAATGCCATTTTTATGGCCGTTACGAATATTATCTTAGATTACCTCCTGATTTTCGGCCATGGAGGATTCCCCGAGATGGGGCTCAAAGGGGCGGCTATTGCTTCCGTTGTAGCAGAGGCGGTATCTATCCTCTTTTTCATTGTATACACACGCTTTACGGTAGACATACAGAAATACGGGCTTAATCAGTTCGGCGGTTTCGATTTCAACCTTTTAAAGCGAATCCTGAGTATCTCTGTTTTCACCATGATGCAGTACTTCATGTCTATGGGTACCTTCCTGCTGTTCTTTATCGCCGTAGAACGTATCGGGCAGCACGAACTGGCCATCGCTAATATTATCCGCAGTATTTACATTATATTATTCATTCCGGTAAACTCATTGGCTACAACAACCAATTCGTTTGTAAGCAACGCCATCGGCGCCGGACAGACCAGTCAGGTAATTCCGATTATCCGAAGAATAGCCCGCCTGTCTTTCTTCGTAATGGCTCTCTTCGCTATTACCATTTGTTTGATCCCCCAATATGTAATAGCTATTTATACGAACGACCCCACGCTTATAGCAGGCTCCATAGCCTCCGTATATGTCATTGCCGGGGCCATGCTGATATGTGCCGTAGGGAGTATCGTGTTCAACGGAGTGTCGGGGACGGGCAATACGCGCTCGGCCCTATTGATAGAAGTTATCGTTTTAGTTTTTTATACAATTTTCGTTATTGTCATCGGAATGTACCTTAAAATGCCTGTACACATCTGCTTTACGTCTGAAATAATCTACTATGGAGGGTTGCTTACTCTCAGCGCCTTCTACCTGAAAAAAGGCAATTGGCAAAACAAACGTATCTAAATGCAAAAATATTTGAATTATATAGTTGACAATTAAAAAAAAATGCACATATTTGGGGAAAAGTTAAGATAATTAAGATAAAAGTGTGTGGTGTTTAACAAATGTTAGCTGTAATGGAAGAATCAACGAAGAAAACACAAGGTGAAAGCGGTGATAAAGAGATTCTATACTCAAAAGCTATAAAAGCAGGAAAACGGATTTATTATCTGGATGTAAAGAAGAATCAGAAAGAAGACTTATTTCTGGCTATAACAGAAAGTAAGAAAATTCAGCCGAAAGACGGCTCTCCTTCATCATTCGAGAAACATAAGATCTTTCTCTACAAGGAAGATTTTGATAAGTTCTTAGAGGGTATACAGGATATTATAGGGTATATCCGAAAACAAAATGAAGCGGCTGCCGGAGAGGCGGAAGACGAAAAAAGGCTGACTTTGTTATAAGTCAGCCTTTCTTTAAAATCCGTCATGTAGTCTTTATTCCGGATGAATTGCTTCTGTAGGGCAGTTATCCGCACATGTTCCACAATCCGTACAAGCTTCCGGGTCTATAACGTATATATCACCTTCTGAAATTGCCCCAACCGGGCATTCGTCAATACAAGTACCACATGCAATACAATCTTCGCTAATTACGTAAGCCATTTTATTAAACGTTTAAATTCAATTATTAAAAAAACTATTAGTGGGTACAAAAATATAGCTTTCTTTGTAGTAAAAAAAACATATCTCCCATTATTTACTCATATAACCTATTTCTGCAATAAATTGTTTGAATCTTCGTTAGTATACAAAATGAATGTGCAATTGAGACGTCTGGTAGTATCATTATATCTGCTCAGCCTGTTAGCAGGCAGCGCTATGGCGCAGGTTGAGAAAGTGAAGAATCAGCCTTATGCCGATATGAAATTGTTTCATCTCGGATTCCATGTGGGGCTTCATACGCAGGATTTGATTCTTACGAATACAGGCGCCGCTACTGCCGGCGGCCAGACATGGTTTGCCGAAATCCCTATTTACTCGCCGGGGTTTACGGTGGGGATAATAGGCGATATGTTTATGAATCCCTATTTTAATCTCCGCTTTATACCGAGTATTCATTTTGGCGATAAAAAAATTGTTTTTCGCGAATACGAGTCGAAGGAAGAATATACCGCCACCGTGCGCTCGAATTACCTGACATTCCCTTTGGAAGTAAAATACAGCTCTTTCCGTTTGAATAATTATCGCCCGTATCTGACTGCCGGCATCTACGGCGCATTAGACTTAGGACGCAAAAAAGGAGAATCAATCCTTTTAAAAGGAATGGACTATGGCATTACCCTGGGCGTGGGGTGCGACATTTACCTGCCTTATTTTAAGCTTTGCCCCGAACTTAAATTGCACTTCGGATTAAGAGACTTGCTGGTAACAGACCGGGCAGACCTTACACAGCCCGAATTAAGTATTTATACGGATGCTTTATCTAAAGCAACATCGCGCCTGATCATACTTACCTTTAATTTCGAATAAACAGCTCGATATAAATATACATGGCCGGTATAGCCAAAAGAATACTGTCGAAGCGGTCTAACATACCTCCATGACCGGGGATGATCGTACCGGAGTCTTTAATAGCAAGCGTTCGCTTTAACAACGACTCCGCCAAATCGCCCCACGTAGCAAAAAGGACAACAAGAACCGATAGCCCCAGCCAATTATACCAACTTAAACCGGGGACATAATAAGCAAACAATTGAGAAGAAAGCAACACGATACTAAGCCCGCCCCAAAAACCCTCCCAGGACTTTTTAGGAGATATACGCTCGAAAAGGCGATGCTTGCCAATAGTAGAGCCCAGCAGATAAGCGCCGGTATCATTCAGCCAGACAAACACAAAGAGCGTTAACGCATATAAGGGCGTAAAGACAACGCCGCCCGAATCGGAAGGGGTAAACAATATAAAGTTCAATAATGAAAACGAACCGGCGCAATACACCTGCCCCAATAAAGTATAAGCCAGGTTGTTGACAGGATTCGTATCTTTACGGTATAACCCGGCAATAAACAGATACATTAAGAAAAGGAGGTAAGGAAGAAAGATCTCCTTCCCCGACAGTTCATTTACATAAGCAAACGTTGAAAAGAAAAGATAAACGCCTCCCAACATACTGATCAAACGTTCCGGCAAAGCGTTCTTATACTGATTTAAAAGCCCGGAAAACTCCCACACGGTAAGCGCTACAATCAAAGAAAAGACGAATAGAAACAAATAGGGATGTATACATAGCCCACTTACAATAATTGCAACGAATATTGCCCCGGATAAGGTTCTTACGATTAAGTTCTTCAAAATTATGTGTTATTTAATGATTAGTTTCTGCGCCTTCAACGGGTTGATTCGCTTGCTTTTCTTTTTCTTCTTTCTCTTTTTCCTGCTGCTCTAATATTTCTTCCGAGCGCGAGCCCCATGCACGTTTACCAAATATATCTTCTACATCTTCTGCATAGATCACTTCGCGCTCTAACAATACGTTTGCCAGCTTATTGTGTCCCCCGGCATGTTCAGACAGGATCTGTTTGGCACGGGCATACTGCTCATTAACGATGCGCTGAACTTCATGGTCTATCAGCTTGGCCGTTTCTTCGCTATAGGGTTTGGTAAATCCCCAGTCCTGGCCGGATGAATCATAGTAATTCAAATTCGGTAGTTTATCACTCATACCGAAATAAACCACCATCGCGTATGCCTGCTTGGTGACGCGTTCCAGATCGTTAGAAGCGCCGGTAGAGATCTTGCCTAAGAACAATTCTTCCGCAGCGCGCCCTCCCAGTGTGGCGCACATTTCATCCAGCAACTGATCGCGCGTGGTGATCTGCCGTTCTTCCGGCAAATACCAGGCAGCGCCCAGCGCCTTTCCTCTCGGGACGATCGTTACCTTTACTAATGGGTTGGCATGTTCAAGCAGCCAGCTCAGCGTGGCATGGCCCGCTTCGTGATTGGCAATGCTGTTACGTTCGTTGGCTGTTGTTATCTTTGTCCGCTTTTCCAAGCCGCCTACAATACGGTCTACGGCGCTCATAAAGTCTTCTTTCTGGACGAATTTCTTTCCATTACGGGCCGCTATCAGTGCAGCCTCATTGCAGACGTTGGCAATATCAGCGCCCGAGAAGCCGGGTGTCTGGCGGGCAAGGAACTCTGTGTCTACACTATTGTCTATCTTGATCGGGCGTAAATGTACGCCGAATATCTCTTTCCGTTCATTCAGATCCGGCAGTTCTACATGTATCTGGCGGTCGAAACGCCCGGCGCGGAGCAAGGCTTTATCCAGCACATCGGCCCGGTTGGTAGCCGCTAATATAATGACGCCGCTGTTGGAACCAAAGCCGTCCATCTCCGTGAGCAACTGATTCAGGGTGTTTTCCCGTTCATCATTGCTATTCATATTTACATTCTTGCCACGGGCACGCCCTACGGCGTCTATTTCGTCAATAAAAACAATACAGGGCGCCTTTTCTTTTGCCTGGCGGAATAAGTCGCGCACACGTGATGCCCCCACCCCAACAAACATTTCTACAAAATCAGACCCCGATAAAGAGAAAAAGGGTACATCCGCTTCGCCGGCAACCGCCTTTGCCAATAATGTCTTCCCTGTCCCCGGAGGGCCAACCAGCAATGCGCCTTTCGGTATCTTTCCTCCTAATTCCGTATACCTGGCGGGGTCTTTCAAGAAAGAAACGATCTCTTCTACCTCCTGCTTCGCTTCAGATAAACCGGCTACATCCTTGAATGTAACTTTCTTATCGCTATCCTTGTCAAACAACTGGGCTTTCGATTTCCCTACGCTGAATACACTACCGCCACCACCGGCAGCGCCTCCCGACATCTTACGCATCAGGAATATCATAAGAATAATAAAAAAGGCAAAGGGAGCCAATGAAAGCAGAAAGTTCCAAACCGTATCGTCTCCTTCTTCAAAGCTAACCTGCGTAGTGATATGATTCTCTGCTACCGCCTTATCATAGAAATCAGAGAACTTATCGGGCGACGGTATTCTTACAATTACTTTGGGAGAGTCGCCCAGTTTGGCGCTGTCTCCTCTGAATACCAACCCCCTTCTTCCGTCTCTGACAGTAGCTTCCAATGTATTCTTCTTATTATAAATAGTCATTTTGTCGAACACATTGTCTTGAGCCAGCCGTTGAAACTCAGTCCACCCCAATTCTTTTGTAGATGATGAACCGCCTGTTAAATAAAGGGCAATAAGCATTACAATAATCAGTCCATACATCCAATAGATATTGAACCTGAACATCTTATTCGTTGATTTGTCGTTTTTAGGGAATTTATTAGTAGACATATATATTTCTTTTTTTAATCAATATCCGGGATTATGTTTACTTTCGAATCAGCCCAAAGGTTTTCCAGATTATAAAACTGACGCTGTTCCGGCAAAAAGATATGTACAAGAACCGTACCATAATCCATCCCTATCCACTGGGCATGCTGATACCCATCGATGGAAAGAGGTTTTTCCCGCGATTCTTTCCGGGCAAAATCCCATACAGAATCACAAAGAGCCGATACTTGCGTAGGTGTATTTCCTTCTCCTATCACCATATACTCACAAATAGCTCCCGAAATTTTAGTTAAGTCTACCGTTACAATCTTTTTACCTTTCTTTTCCTGAAGGCCTTTGATAATTGATTCTACTAATTCTTTTGTTTGATCCATGCATTAACTATTGATAATCCTTTTTCGAGGGAACAAATATAATTCTTAAATTTGGTATGCTGATGATATAACCCCAATAAATAAATAATTGTTTCAAAAATTTGCTCCAAACAAAAAACCGCCTATCTTTGCACCGTCAAAACTGTTCTATGGTGTAATGGCAGCACAACAGATTCTGGTCCTGTTTGTCTAGGTTCGAATCCTAGTAGAACAACATTATATAGTAACGCATACTAACCACAAGTGAAAAAACAGCTCTATTAAAGGGAGTTTCGATTAATCAGAGTGAACAACACATACTCCAGGGCAACCGCACCAAAATCATCTACAGTTAAAAAGCATTATCTTTGCCGACATGACAACATCTATACTACTTTTTTGCCTCTCCTTTCAGCTTTCAGTTTTGCTGCAAATACTTGATTTACAAAACGAAATACTGAAAGAGGACGTTTCAGCTCCCTTTCAGCCGGAAA
>JAISCM010000029.1 GCA_031265595.1 Tannerellaceae bacterium | reverse complement strand
AGGATGATCTGCGAACTGACGCCCGGAATCGGTTCCTCACGGGCAGGATAAATATCCAATAAGATCAATTCGTCCAGCAAAGAAAGGCTTGAGGCAAATCCATCCACAAAATCCCGCGTGCGGGAATACAAATGAGGCTGGAAAACACCCGTCAGTTTCTTATCCGGATACAAAGCCTTCACGGATAAAATACTTTCCCTTAATTCTTCCGGATGATGGGCATAATCGTCTATCAAGACGATGCGGCTGTTCTTCAAACGGAAATCAAAACGCCGTTCGGGGCCCTGAAAAGAAGCCATGCCTCTTTTTATCTCTTCATCCGTTGCGCCACTCAGCCAGGCGATAGCCATGGCCGCTACGCCGTTCTCAATATTCACCTTCACCGGGACTCCCAGCCGGACGTCGGTTATACAGACGCCGGGGCCTATGAAATCAAAATAGATCTCTCCGTTTCCGATACGGATACGATCGGCATAATAGTTAGCTTTCTCCGTACCGGAATAGGTAAATAGTCTAGCTCCGTGCGCTAACCGGGGCGTTAAAGCGATACCCTTTTTCATCAATAAGCATCCGTCTGGGCGGATCAGCGAGGTAAAGTGCTCAAAACTTTCCCGGTAAGCTTCCGGCGTTCCGTAAATATCCAGATGATCCGGATCGACAGATGTAATCACGGCCATACAAGGATGTAACCAATGAAAAGAACGATCGAACTCATCCGCTTCAATCACTGTAAAGGGGCTGCAATCCGAAAGCATCAGGTTGGTGTTGTAATTCTTCAGGATTCCTCCTAAGAACGCATTACACTCTACACCCGATTGTTTCAGCAGGTGGGCAATCATCGATGAAGTAGTCGTTTTCCCATGTGTCCCGGCAATACATAATCCAAGGGAAGAATTGGTGATCTCTCCAAGAACCTGCGCCCGCTTCATGATGTAGAAATCTCTGTCCCGAAACCAGGTTAGTTCCTGATGAGACGCAGGTATGGCAGGCGTATAAACAACTAAGGTACTACTGCGCAAACGGAAATCATCCGGTATCAACCGTGTATCATCCTCAAAATGGATAGCCGCCCCTTCCCGGTTCAACGCTTCGGTTAAGGCAGACGAAACCCGGTCGTATCCGGCCACCTGTTTCCCTTCCGCAAGAAAGTAACGAATCAGCGCGCTCATGCCAATCCCGCCGGCGCCTACAAAATAAACAGATGTTATATCATTCAAAATCGAATCCATACGCCTTTTTCTATTATTTTTACCATTTCATCTACAATCCGTTCGGCGCTATCCGGCAGCGCCAATGTGCTGATCTGTTCACGCAGGCCTGCCAGAAGCGCTTCATCCCTTACCACGGCAAGCGCTTTCAGTATCAATTCCTGTCCGGCCTCTCTGTCTGTTATCAGCACAGCCGCCCCTTTATGCACTAACGCTAACGCATTTTTCGTTTGGTGATCTTCCGCCACATTGGGAGAAGGCACTAAGATCGCCGGCTTTCCCAACAGGCAGAGTTCCGATATCGTTCCGGCCCCTGCACGCGAAATGACCAGATCGGCGATGGCATAAGCATAATCCATCCGGGTAATAAAGTCGAAACAACGAATGGGAGCGTCGTCATATTCCACTAAGCTGTCTTTTGCTTCACTATAATAATACCGCCCTGTCTGCCAGATAAGTTGTACTCCCGACGCCGCTATTTCATCCAACCAATGCTGTACGCTTCTGTTTATCGTCCGGGCGCCTAAACTTCCTCCCACAACAAGTATCGTTTTCTTTTCGGGCGAGAGTGAGAAAAAGCGGCAGGCTTCCATTCTTTTCTCCGCCATGCCTGATAGCAAGTCTTTTCGCACCGGATTCCCTGTCAGTACGATTTTGTCCGAAGGGAAGAACTTCTCCATACCGTCATACGCCACACAGATCGTATGCGCTTTCTTCGCCAGCAGCTTATTGGTAACGCCAGCGTATGAGTTTTGTTCTTGTATTAATGTAGGAACTTTCATAGACGAAGCTACCCGCAAGACAGGCCCGCTGGCATATCCTCCTACGCCTATGGCTATGCCGGGTTTAAAATCACGTAGTATCTTTTTAGCCAGACGAAGGCTTTTCAGCAGGCGGATCAATACTTGTATATTTCTGATTGGCTTCGACCGGTCGAAGCCGCTGACGGGAAGGCCTGTTATTTGATAGCCGGCTGCGGGGACGCGCTCCATCTCCATCCGGTCTTCCGCTCCCACAAAAAGGATTTCAGCATCCGGGAAACGTTCCTTTACGGCATTGGCTATGGATATTGCCGGGAAAACATGTCCGCCGGTTCCGCCTCCGCTTATTATGATCCGATACGATTTCATTTCTTTTCTGTAAGGGTTTCAATAGCGGTTAATGAAGAATCGTCTGCTATATCTGTTTCTATTTCCATAAATTCCGGTTGCAAGTCATCTTCTTCCTCCTCCTCCTCATTGCCCATGCCAGCGCCGAAACGGCTCACACTTAAGATAATCCCGATGTAGATACAGGAAATTATCATAGAAGTCCCCCCTCTGCTGACTAAAGGCAACGGTTGCCCCGTGACAGGGAAAAGCCCTACAGCCACAGCCATATTGGCAAAAGCCTGCACAACGATCATCAATCCGCATCCTATCACTAAATATTTAGGGAATAGCTTGTCGCATTTACGGGCAATCAATCCGACTCGCATCATCAAGATAACATAGGCGAGTAAGACAAGCCCCCCCCCGAGAACAATCCCCAGCTCTTCAATAATGATGGCATAAATAAAGTCGGAAAACGCCTGCGGCAGGAAATCACGTTGTTGTCCGTGTCCGGGCAGCTTGCCAAACAAACCGCCGTTTGCAATGGCTATCTGGGCATGCGATACCTGGTAATTATCATCTGTTATCTTATACGTGCTGGCGTCTAATGGCGGTTTCTCTTCAAAAAAGTTATGAATACGCTCCTTTGCCGTCGGCATACGGCGCCCGGCTACTTTAAGCACATCGTCAGGAAGTATGAACAACAGCGCTATAAAAATAGCGCCCAGCACGATAACGGAGAGGATAAGTAAAGACAGTTTCTTAAAAGGGATTTGCCCGATAAACATCATCAGAAGACAGATAACAAACAAAATAGCGCTTGTGGATATATTATCTAAAAAGATAAACGCACAAGCAAGACCAACGCCGATCAGTATATACTTAAAAACACTGTTGGCTCCATATTCCTCCTGTTTGCTTAACAGGAATGCTACAAACACTACACTGCCCAATTTAGCCAGTTCGGAAGGTTGAAAGCTAATAATGCCAAACAGGTTCAGAAAGCGATGCGCATCATTGGTTTTTTCTCCGAATATAGGCGTTACGATCAGCAACACAATCGAAACAGGTAACAATAAAATCAACGTGGATAAAAAATGGGAAGGCAGGTGGTGCAAAACCAGGACAAGCGCAAATCCTCCCAACAGAAACAAACTATGATCCGCTACCGGCTTCCAGTAATTGGCGCTTTTATAGGCAAGCGTACTGGTAGCGCTGAATACCTCAATCAACGAAATCAAACAAAGAAATATGTAGATGATCCATATCACCCGGTCGCCCTTAAATAACTTATTCGCCAATTCCATATTGCTTACTATTACAAATTAAGTACACAATTCTTAAACTGATCCCCCCGGTCTTCATAGCTGGTGAAAAGATCAAAACTGGCGCAACAGGGAGACAACAAAACCGTATCTCCTTTTTTAGCCAATCGATAGGCCTTATCTACAGCTTCCTGCATCGAGCGGGCGTCTTCTGTTTTCGGCCCCTTTCCATCAAAGAAGGAATGTAGCTTGGCATTGTCAATGCCTAAAAAGATCAAGGCGCTCACCTTCTCTTTTACCAATTCGTCTATTTCCGAATAATTGTTTCCTTTATCTACGCCTCCCAGAATTAAAACTACTTTCGTCTGCATACTTTGCAAGGCATACCAGCAGGAGTTGACATTGGTAGCTTTCGAGTCGTTCACAAAATCAATGCCTCTTACCCGGGCTACTTTTTCCAGTCGATGTTCAACTCCTGTAAAGTTGCTCAGTGATGCACGGATATTTTCATTATGAATATCCATTAGCTTAGCTGTAATGCCCGAGGCCAACGAGTTATACAAGTTGTGCGTGCCTGTCAGGGCTAATAAGTCTTGTTCCATTGTAAATAAACCCTTTTTTGTGTCAATAACCAATTGTTCTTTTTTTACATATCCTTTGATGCCATCCCGGGCATCTGAGGCAAAAGGATAAAGAGTTGCCACCGGCTTTCTTTTAGCTACTTCCCTGACGATAACAGGGTCGTCATTCCAGAAGATAAAGGCATCCTTTTCCGTTTGATTTTGTATAATACGGAATTTCGAGTCGATATAATTCTGCATATTGTAATCATAGCGGTCTAAATGATCAGGCGTTATATTCAATAATACAGCCATATCAGCCTTAAAACGATACATATTATCCAACTGAAAACTGCTCAATTCTATCACATAACAGGCATGCGGGCTTTCTGCTACCTGTAGCGCCAGGCTGTTTCCCACGTTTCCGGCCAGGCCCACATCCAGGCCTGCTTCTTTAAGGATATGATACGTTAGCATCGTTGTAGTAGTCTTCCCGTTACTGCCGGTAATACAAATCATCACCGCATCCGAATAGCGCCCGGCAAATTCTATTTCGGAAATAACAGGTATATCCTTTTTTATCAGTTTCTCTATGATGGGCGCTTTACCGGGTATGCCGGGGCTCTTGATTACTTCCCCGGCAGAAAGAACCTCGTCTTCCGTATGATGCCCTTCTTCCCAGCGGATGCCTCTGCTATCCAACATCTCTTTATATTTCTGTTTGATAACGGAAGAATCGGAGACAAACACATCATATCCTTTCGCTTTCGCCAGAATAGCTGCGCCGGTTCCACTCTCTCCGGCTCCGAGTATGACAATCCGTTCCATCCTTATCTCATCTTTAGAGTTACTATTGTTATCACAGCTAAAATAATTCCTATCAACCAGAACCGGACTACAATCTTCGATTCGGGCACAATATTGAGCGGCTTCTGTAGGATCGCATCTATCCCTGCATTTCCGGCCTTCTGGAAATGGTGGTGCAGAGGCGTCATTTTCAATACACGCTTACCTGTTCCGTATTTTTTCTTTGTGTATTTAAAATAAAATACCTGAACCATTACCGAGACACTCTCGGCAACAAATATGCCACAGAGTAGAGGGATCAGTAGCTCTTTACGTATAATAATAGCAAACACAGCAATGATACCTCCCAGCGTAAGGCTACCGGTATCGCCCATAAACACCTGGGCGGGATAGGAGTTATACCAGAGAAACCCGATCGTGGCCCCAATAAAAGCCGCAGCAAAGATCACCAGTTCCTGCGCTCCGGGAATGAACATGATATTAAGGAAAGAAGCAAACTCTGCATGCGACGACATATAGGCCAGTATCCCCAAAGCCACGCCGATAATGGCCGAACTTCCGGCAGCTAAGCCGTCTAAGCCGTCCGTCAGATTAGATCCGTTCGATACGGCTGTCACAATAAAGATAACTATCAAGACAAAGATCGCCCAGGTTAGTTCTACTTTATACTTGCCCGCCCAACCGGCCAACAACGCATAATCGAAATTATTGTTCTTGAGAAAAGGAATGGTTGTCTTGGTTGATTTGGTCTCTGTCGGATGGAGATTCACAGATTCTACGGTGTTATTCTCTTCATTGAATACTTCAATATTCTCGCGGATCACAACAGCCGGGCTCAGATACAAGACGACCCCGACAATTAACCCGAGCCCTACCTGCCCGATGATCTTAAACCATCCCTGCAATCCGTTCTTATTCTTCCGGAATACCTTAATATAATCATCCGCAAACCCGATACATCCCAGCCAAAGCGTAGTAATGATCATCAGGATAAGGTAGATATTATCCAACCGGGCACAAAGCAAAACCGGCACGAGGATGGCAATAATAATGATGATGCCCCCCATTGTAGGCGTCCCTTCTTTATTTGTTTGTCCTTCTATCCCCAACTCGCGTACGGTTTCACCTATTTGCATCCGTTGCAATCCGTTTATAATACGCCGTCCGATGGCTGTAGATATAAAAAGGGATAAAATCAACGCTAATCCCGAGCGGAAAGAAATGTATTTGAATACACCCGCTCCGGGGAAATCCAACTGGTCTAAATAGGTAAAAAGATAATATAACATAGTGTGTGCTTATCGTTGTTGTATGGTAAATAGTTCTTTTAGTTTCTCTCTGTCGTCGAAGGGGTATTTTACGCCTTTTATTTCCTGATAATCTTCATGGCCTTTGCCTGCTACAAGGATCACATCTCCTTTTTTAGCTAAAAGCGTAGCCGTTTTGATTGCCTGGGCGCGGTCTGTAATGCACAATGTACGTTCCGAATCGCTGGCCGTCAGGCCTGCTGCCATATCGTTCAGTATATCGCCCGGTTCTTCAAAGCGGGGATTGTCTGAGGTTAAAATTACCTGGTCGCTCAAACGCGCTGCCTCTTGCGCCATAAGCGGCCGTTTGCCTTTATCCCGGTTTCCGCCGGCGCCTACTACCGTAATAATACGTCCTTTATTGTCTACTACTTCGCGGATGCTATGGAGTACGTTCACCAGGGCGTCGGGCGTATGGGCATAATCTACAATGGCCGTATAACCGAGTGGCGACGGGATCGTTTCAAATCTACCGGATACGGGATGAAGCATACTAAGCGTTACCAGTATTTCTTCCGGTTCCTTCTCCAAAGCGATAGCCGCCCCATAAACAGCCAACAGGTTATACGCATTAAAACGCCCCACAAAAGGAACCATTACTTCCTTTCCATTTATTAATAAGTCTGTCCCCTCAAAAAGGGATTCGAGTATCTTTCCTTTAAAGTCAGCCATCGTCCGGAGGGAGTAGGTGAGCTTTTGGGCCGCTGTATTCTGTAGCATAACGGCTCCGGCCTTATCATCTATATTGACGAGGGCGAAGGCCGTAGCTGGCAACTCATCGAAAAACTTCTTTTTCGCTTTCAGGTAATTGTCTACAGTCTTATGATAGTCTAAATGATCGCGCGTGAGGTTTGTGAAGATCCCGCCGTCGAACGACAATCCGCTGATACGCCTCTGGTCTATGGCGTGCGAGCTTACTTCCATAAAGGCGTATTCGCATCCTGCCTCTACCATCCCGGCCAATAAGCGTTGTAGCGTAGCCGGATCGGGCGTTGTATGATCTGTAGGAATGGCTTTGTCGTCTATGTAATTACAAACGGTTGACAATAGACCCACTTTATATCCCATTTTGCGGAACATTTCGTAGAGCAAGGTGGCGATCGTTGTCTTCCCGTTCGTACCTGTGACGCCTACTAAGATTAATTTATCCGACGGATAATCATACCAGGTAGCCATTAATTCTCCTAAAACCTTAGCCGGATCTGTTACTGCGATGAAAATCGCTTTTTCTTTGAGCGCCTCGGGAACGGCTTCGCAGACAACTGCTATGGCGCCCTTCTCAATGGCGCTTTCTATATACGCATGCCCGTCGGTGGCTGTGCCGCGTACAGCCACAAACAAGGAGCCGTTTTCTACTTTACGCGAATCGGATTGGATCGTCATTATTTCAGGATTATCCATTCCGCCGGTATCCCGAACGCCTGCTGACTCTATCAGTGTTTTTAGTTTCATTGTTTTATTGCAATGTTAGTGTTATTGTTTGTCCTTTCTGCGCTTGCGCCCCAGGCTGGATAGACTGCCTGACGACCCGCCCCAAACCGCTAAGCTCTACTTTCAATCCGGCGTCTTCCAGCAGATAAACTGCATCTTTAACGCCCATGCCTACTACATGGGGGACGAGTCCTTTCTTTACATTTATATCATCCAATTCTACCCGGGAGTCATTTGCTTTTGCCCGTACCCAGGAAGACGCTATATGGTTCGAGGTTGTTTTAATATCTAATTTGCGCAATACTTGTCGCAAAGCTTTCACATCGCCGGCCTTGGGCGTTGGAATAGAGACGGCAAGCGAGTCTGCCGCTATCTCGCGAATGTCATACCGCATCCGCTTGGCGCTTATCTTTTCGGCGATGGATTTTACAACAGCCCCCGACATCGTCCCGCCTGCAGGAATGCCGTTCCGGGGACGCCGGATAAGAACCATGCAGGTGAACTCCGGGTCGTCTGCCGGAAAATACCCGATAAAAGAAACCAGGTGCCCGTTTCCCTTATAACTGCCTCCTTCGGCAATCTGCGCCGTGCCCGTCTTGCCGGCTATCTTAATGGCGTTGGAATGAACCGCCGTGCCCGTTCCCTTTTCTACAACGCCTTCCAGCATGCCTTGTATGATACGCAGCGTCTTATTCGAACAAATGGACGATCTGATCACTTCGGTAGAAAAGCGTTGTACCGTCTCTCCGTTCTGTATGATTTCTTTTGTAAATATCGGGCGAAGCATTTTGCCGTCATTCGCAATTGCATTGAAAAAGTTGAGCATATAGATAGGAGGGATTTGCGTTTCGTATCCAAACGACATCCAGGGTAAGGCCGTTTTCGACCAATTCGACCTTGTCTTGTTGGGCATACGGACGATGGCATGCCCGGAGCCGGGGATCTCTATCCGTAAGTCTTCCGTTAAGCCTAACCGGTAGATGCCTTCTACAAATTTCTCCGGCTGCTTCTCATATCCGTTAATGATGGTTCTTGATACTCCGATATTTGATGAAAACCAGATCGCCTCTTCTACCGTGATGGTTCCATAGCCTCCCTTGGCCCGGTTATGGTCTCTTATTTCCTTTCCGCCATACACAAAAATGCCGTTGCCGGTTTCTACTAAGTCGGAAGGCTGGCATTTGCCGTCTTCGAGGGCCACCATAATAGAGGCTACCTTGAACGTAGAGCCCGGCTCCAGCATATCGGCCACGGCATGATTCTTTGTTTCTCCATAAACGCCGGCCTTCATCCGGGCCATATTCGTGATCGCCTTCACCTCGCCGGTCTTTACTTCCATCACAATCGCCGTCCCCGATTCCGCATCTATCGTCCGGAGCATATCCACCAATGACTTCTCGGTGATGTCTTGTATATCTATATCAATAGTAGAACGGACGTCCATTCCGGCTGTCGGTTCTATTTCTGTAATATTTGTCAATACGCCGTTTATCTTGCGTACGGAGTTCAGTCCGGGCACGCCCCGTAGTAAAGAATCGTATTGCATCTCCAGGCCGTTGCGCCCTTTGGTTACGCCTGTAGTATCTATTTCGCCAAAGACGTCTCCGATCGTGCGGGAAGCTAACGAGCCGAACGGGCGTTGGCGTTCTACCATTTCCCTGCTATAAAATCCGCTTCTGTTCGTACCCAGGCGAATAAAGGGGTAGGTGCGTATTTCTTTCAGTTGCGCATAAGATACCTTGGGCCCGTATACGGCGTATTGCCTGCTTTTACTTTTAAGGCCTTTCAATAAATGCGCTTTATATTCCGCCGCTGTTTTCCCTCCGGGGTTATTGGCCAGATAATGAGCCAGCGAATCTACGTTGTGCCGTTTGGAGTGCAGGAACGTATCTACTTTAAACCCGTCGGCTTTAAAATCAATATAGGTATAGTAGCGGGGTACGCTGGTGGCCATCAATCGTCCGTCGGCCGAATAGATATTCCCCCGGCTTGGGTAGACTAACCTGTCGGAATATTTCTGTTGTTCGGCAATTTTCATCCACTCTTTATTATCTACAAAAGCCGTCCGGATGGTATTGGCCATAATCCCTACTACCACCAGCAGCAAGGCTATAATTACGGCAATGTAACGAAGAAGCGCCTGGCTACCCCGTTGTTCAGCCTCTCTGAGTTCGTTTTTTTCTGCCATTTTATTTGAATAATTCATAAGGAGGGCTTTTGGCTCCTTCAAGCTCAAGCCCTTGTTGTTTAACAAGTGATTCTATCTGTGATTGCCTGCTGTTGCTTGTCAGCTCAGACGAAATAGAAAGGGCTTCGTAACGCAAATCGCGCAATTGCCGCTGCAAACGGTCTATTTCGCTTAATTTCTGCATGCAGGTATAACGGTTGCCTATAAAGAAAAAGGCCAGTACTACCACCAATACGATCATTTTCGTGTGCCGGAGAAAGAAATCCCATTCCAGGATCCCGCCTCCCAGTATATACAAGAATCTGTTTTCTTTTCTTTTTTTCTTTTTTCTACCTGCCGCCATCTTTTTCTTTTGTTTTTACTTCTGCAATTCGTAGTTTAGCGCTTCTCGAACGGGGGTTTCTTTCTATTTCCTCTTCCGAGGGGGTGAGCGCTTTTGTGTGTATCAAACGAAAAGGTGTTTCTACATTTCCATAAAAATCCTGTATCGTTTTCCCTTCAAAATTTCCTGTCTTCAGAAAATTCTTTACCAGCCTGTCTTCCAGTGAGTGGTACGTTATCACCACCAGCCGTCCGCCGGGCCTGATCACATCCAGCGTTTGATGTAGCATATCTTTCAGCGCCTGCAATTCATGATTTACTTCGATACGCAACGATTGAAAAAAACGGGCCAGAAACTTCTTTTCCTTGTCTTTGCTTATAAAAGGCTGTATGATCTGCAACAACTGTCCGATAGATGTTATTTTTTCAACCTTCCGGCTCTTTACGATCAAAGCGGCCAGTCTCCCGGCTGCCTTCAATTCTCCGTACAGGTAGAATACAT
>JAISCM010000013.1 GCA_031265595.1 Tannerellaceae bacterium | reverse complement strand
TTTGGCAACAGGAATGTAACGGAAACGTTTCCCGATTTCCCGTTTATCGGCAGGGTCCGCACGCACTACCTTACGTTACTTGGAGCGTCTCTGTCTCCATTCGACGCTTTCCTGATTTTACAGGGAATAGAAACCCTGAGCGAACGGGTAAAGAAGCAAAGCGAATCGGCCCTGAAGGTTGCACAATACCTTTCCAGCCATCCCAAAGTAAAATGGGTAAGTCATCCCGATGTAGATAACGACGAAAACAAAGCGCGGGCTGAAAACTACCTGCCACTTGGTTCGGGCGGCGTCTTTTCATTCGGCCATGCCGGCAATAAGGAAGAAATATACCGGTTCATTAAATCGCTGAACATCTTTTCTTATCATCCCAATATCGGAGACGCCCGCTCACTGGTCATCAACGCACCATGCGTTACGCACCATGAAATGAATGAAGAAGAATTAACAAATGCAGGGATCTATCCCGAAACCATCCGCCTCTCCATCGGCCTGGAACATGCAGATGACCTGATTAACGATTTGCAACAAGCCTTTGAAGCGATATAACGCCAAAAGCAAGATTGTATATAACACACAGAGTACGCAGATTAGGCGGAAGCGCACAGCGTTTTTATTTTTCCAATTTCAATTCTTGCAGGAGAAGTTGATAGACTTCCGTCCACGGCTTTTGATACAGTCCGGTGGATTCGTCGATAAGTGTTTTGTATATCCCGGATTCCAAATAAACGTCAAGAGCTTTTTCTTCCGTCATCCTGTAGTCAATGACAAGCGCTCCGGTTATGGCTTCGTCAATGTCGTCGATAATCAATTCTGATTTATCGACTTTTCGTTCTATCATTTGTAGCGCACCGACGGTACATAAAGCTATCTGATGCGTATAACGGAAAAATTTCAGTTCTTCCAGAAAATCGGCTTTGGATACTGTTCCGTTTAGAAAAGCAAAGATACGACGGGTAACCTGGTCATCGGCAACAGGTCCTTCTACGATGTCGTAGCCATGTACCTGTTTAAGGCTTGTATTTGTACGATTGAGAAGGATGAAATCAAGCCATTCTTCACAGTAATGGTCAAAACGAAGCGTATTCAATTTTTCATAATCAAACGCGTATTCCATGAATTTAAATTCGGTTACAACACCTTTCATATTATTTTTATCTCCGATTCGTTTCGCCCAATATTCTGCCTGAGAACGAATTTTAGTGATATAAAATCCTCGTCCGAAATCTCTGCCGGGCTGACATTTCGCCAAGTCAATCTTTTCGATTAAAGTATAGCTGCCGTAATAAACTTTCATCGCAGACCCCCATTCTTGCGGCAAACTTCGTATAAATCACGTGCTGCCCAAAACGGGTTATCGGTATGCAATGCCCACCAGTGTTTAAAAAGAAAATCTATTCCGCCGTATTTCTTTAAATACCGATAGGCTTCCTGCCTGTCCATCTTGTATGAACGGGCAAAATAAGGAATAATAAATGTAATGAAACTGATTCTGTCGCTCGCGTCCTTATCTAACATATTCTTTTCCAATGATGTTCCCATTTTATCGTTATTTTATTATACTCTGTAAGAAATCAGTTCTTTCTCTCTATCCAATTCTCTATCTTGATTTTTGACAGACGATTTAAGTGTTTTTCATTGTCGGTTACCAGAATCATATCGTTTGCAATAGCTGTTGCACCGATAAAAATATCCATATCATCAATTAAAGTTCCGCTTTTTCGAAGTAAAAATTTTTCCTTCGCATAAACCGGAAGTGCATTTGAGATAGGTATGACCGACATTATATTAACAAATTCCATTACCCGTTTTTTGTTTTCTTCTGCGTAAAGCAAATCACATTCAACTCCATACAGCAATTCGGCTATTGTGATTTCCGATATACAACAATTATCGATTCCTATACTTCTTATTTGTTTATCCACATCATATTTTCCACGAAGGAAGAAAATACAAATATTAGTATCTAACAAGTATTTATCCATCATTAATCTAAATTTTCAATAAAACGGGTATTTCCACTGCTACGACTGAGACGGATTTCGTCGATAATTTCCTCTGCGCTTTTATCTGACTTCCATGCGCCATATAAGCGGAAAAAATCTTTTTCCTTAGACTTGCGCTCTTTTTCCAATGATTTAACAAAATAATCTACCAATGCTTTTTTATTGGAATAATCAAGCGTATCGAACAGCGTTTCAAAAGCATGAATCACATTTTTTTCATTATATACTGTTACTGACATGACAAAAACTTTTTATTAAGTATGTAAACTTACGGAAAAAAGTTGAGTCTTGTATTTTCCTCTATACTTTTTTTCATTATATTCAGGCATTGGGCAGGAATTATCTGTCTTTCCGCAATAATTATATTATTTCCGTATATTTGCGGAAAGCTTTAAGGAATGGGTAAGACAAAAACTGTTTATATATGCTCTGCCTGCGGGATGGATTCGCCTAAATGGATCGGGAAGTGCCCTTCCTGCGGCGAATGGAATACGTATGTGGAAGAGCTTATTGCCAAAGAACCGGCGAGGCGGGTTATTTCCGGACTGACAGACAGGGAGAAGGCGCGGCCTGTCCTGCTGCGCGATATTACTGCTACGGAAGAGGCGCGTATCGACTTAAAAGATGATGAGTTGAACCGGGTATTGGGAGGCGGCCTCGTTAAGGGGTCGCTGGCGCTGATCGGAGGCGAACCGGGTATCGGAAAGTCTACGCTGATACTACAAACGATCCTGGGGCTGGACAGCCTGAAAACGCTTTATGTGTCGGGAGAGGAAAGTGCACAGCAACTGAAACTGCGCGCCGACCGGATTGCGCATACGAATCCGGATTGCTACATTCTGAGCGAGACGAATCTGGAACAAATCTTTGTACAGATACAGAACATACAGCCTGATTTACTGATTATAGACTCCATTCAAACCATTTATACCGAAAGGGCGGAGTCGTCGCCCGGGAGTGTTTCGCAGGTACGCGAATGTAGCGCTTTGATCCTGAAATACGCCAAGGAAAGCGGGGTGCCGGTTCTTCTTATCGGGCATATTAATAAGGAAGGAAGCATTGCCGGCCCGAAGGTATTGGAGCATATCGTAGATACCGTTTTGCAGTTTGAGGGAGACCAGCATTATATGTACCGTATCCTGCGGAGCATCAAGAATCGTTTCGGAAGTACGGCGGAACTGGGCATTTATGAGATGCGGCAAAACGGACTGCGCCAGGTAAGCAATCCGTCGGAATTATTACTTACGCAGAATCACGAGGGGCTGAGCGGAGTAGCCATTGCCGCAGCTATCGAAGGGGTACGTTCTTTTCTTATCGAGACGCAGGCGCTGACGGGGTCGGCGGTTTATGGTACGCCTCAGCGGAGCGCTACGGGTTTCGACCTGCGGCGTATGAATATGTTGCTGGCCGTATTGGAGAAGCGCGCCGGTTTTAAACTGATACAAAAAGACGTTTTCCTCAATATTGCCGGCGGTCTGAAAGTAAACGACCCGGCTATCGACCTGGCTGTTATCAGCGCGGTGCTGTCGTCGAGTCTGGATATTACGATAGAGAGCGGCGTTTGTTTGTCGGGAGAGGTAGGGTTGTCGGGCGAGATACGTCCGGTAAACCGTATCGAGCAACGTATTCTTGAAGCCGAAAAGCTGGGATTTAAGCGTATCCTGATCCCGCATAATAACCTGAAGGGCTTCGATACCGCCAAATGCAGGATACAAATCGTACAGGTACGGAAAGTAGAAGAAGCCTTCCGTCAATTATTCGGATAAAGATGATAAAAGAATTACAACTACGCTTATTACCGGAGCAGGCAGCAAACGAACAGGCTTTGAAGCAGGTAGTCTGCCGCGAAACAGGCGACGCCCTGTCCGACATCCGCGCCGTGCGCATCCTGAAGCGTTCTGTCGACGCCCGGCAACGTACCATATATATTAATGTAAAGCTCCGCGCCTTCATTAATGAAGAACCGGAAGAATTGGAATATCAGCCCGTCGGATACGGCGATGTGTCGGGAGGAAAGCCGGTCATCATTGCAGGCGCAGGCCCTGCCGGACTCTTCGCCGCCCTGCGACTGATTGAACTGGGACTTCGCCCCGTCGTCGTAGAGCGGGGAAAGAACGTACACGACCGTAAAAAAGACATCGCCCTGATAAGCCGCGAACACAAAGTAAACGGCGAATCAAACTATTGCTTTGGCGAAGGAGGAGCCGGCGCTTATTCGGACGGCAAACTTTATACGCGCAGCAGGAAGAGGGGCTCGGTAGAAAAGATACTGCACCTGTTCTGCCAGCACGGAGCCGGGGCCTCTATCCTGGCAGACGCCCGTCCGCATATCGGTACGGACAAGCTTCCCGGCGTGATTGAAAATATCCGGAACCAAATTATCCGCAGCGGCGGGGAAGTCCGCTTTGAAACACGCATGGAGCAATTAATTATCAGGGGAAATGAAGTGAAAGGCATCATCACGCATACGGGCGAATCCCTCACGGGCCCCGTTATTTTAGCTACCGGACATTCGGCGCGCGATGTGTACTACTACCTTCACGAACAGCAAATAGCCCTCGAAGCCAAAGGGCTTGCCATCGGCGTAAGGCTGGAGCATCCCCAGGCGCTTATCGACCGTATACAATATCATACGAAAGAAGGCCGGGGACCTTACCTTCCGGCTGCCGAATACAGCTTCGTTACCCAGGTAAACGGACGGGGCGTTTACTCCTTCTGTATGTGTCCGGGAGGCTTTACCGTTCCCTCGGCCAGCGGCGGGAAACAAGTGGTGGTCAACGGCATGTCGCCTTCCAACCGGGGGTCGCAATGGGCCAACGCAGGCATGGTGACAGAGATACATCCGGAAGATTTCCCCCAATTCGCTCCATATAAAGAGTTGGCGTTGATGAAACTTCAGGAGCTACTGGAGGAGCACGCCTGGCTCAACGGAGGCATGAAGCAAACCGCTCCCGCCCAACGAATGAACGACTTCGTACAGAAGAAGAACTCCCCGGACCTGCCCGTCTCCTCCTATACACCGGGACTGCTGGCGTCTCCCCTCCACTTTTGGATGCCGGAGTTCATCACCTCGCGCCTTAGGGAAGGCTTCCGTCACTTCGGGAAGACGTCCGGCGGCTTCCTTACCAACGAAGCCGTCCTGATCGGCGTAGAGACACGCACCTCCTCTCCCGTACGCATTTTGCGCAATAAGAAAACCTTCCGGCACGTCACCTTCGACGGTCTGTTCCCCTGCGGTGAAGGAGCCGGCTATTCCGGCGGCATCGTATCGGCAGCCATCGACGGCGAGCGCTGCGCCGAAGCCGTTTATAACAGTCTGACAAATTCTTAAAAAAACATAGATTATGAGATTCTTTATTGGTGTTTTGGTCACTTTCATAGTAATAACAGGCGCGATTCTTACGATACTGGCGCTTTGGGGGATTCAGCCGATCTCGTGGACGATTGTCTGGAAATCAGGCCTCACAATCATGATAGCTTTCGGAACGCTCCTGCTGGTTTATCTGTGCTACATCATCTTCTTTAACCGGAAGAAGTAGATAAGAGGCACTGAGGGACCAGGTACTTAACTACTTAACGTGAGTTCGATATAAGCTTATCAACAGCATGGCATATAAGCCACAACGTGGCCGGGTTCCCGAAGGGAACAGAGAACATAGGGCAGGGTTTCAACCCTGTCGCCCGGAGCGCCCCCTCCGAATCCACAGCCCTGAAAGGGCGTTATAATTATTCTCTGCATTATAACGCCCTTTCAGGGCTGTGAATCAGGGGGGAGGCGTTTCCGTCGACAGGGTTGAAACCCTGCCCTCAGCTCTTTATTCCTTACAGGAATGCGCCACGATGTGGCTTATATCGAACTCACGTTACTTAACTACTCTGACTCCTTTAACTCCTCTAACTCCTTTAACAATTGAGCCCTCTCCAGAGAGAACGTCGTATCCCTTGCCTGGATATATTCCAAAAGCCCTTTGGCCTTCGAGCGCATTTTCCCTGCATTTTCAGTATCCGAATAAGCCTCTTCCAATAGCGTCTTTGCAGCTATTTCGAGTCGTTGCAGGCCTGCGCCGTCCTCGCCGTCGAGAAACTGACGAATGTCGTGCGGCTCCTTGTCCAACAGGAACCGGCGGTCAATCTTCAGCGAATCGTAGACCACCTGCACTAATTGCGGGATTTTCCCTGCGTCATTTGCATTCCTTCGGGCGATGATTTGGGCGATTACTTTCCCCAACTCTTCAATCTGTGTCAAAATAAAGTCTCTTCTCAGCATGATCGTATTATATTATTCGATGGTGATACGGAGGATGCGGATGTCGGTTTTCGGACGGTCGTAAGCGTCTTTGGGCCGGGAAGCTATCCGGTCGAGCACATCGAAGCCCTCCGTCAGTTCGCCGAAGACGGTATATTCCCCGTCCAAATGGTGAGCGCCTCCTGCGGTGGT
>JAISCM010000002.1 GCA_031265595.1 Tannerellaceae bacterium | reverse complement strand
CCTACCCATCCGCCTCCTGTTGTTAAGGATAGACGGATGGTAGCTTGTGAATTTACTGTTTTCTTTTCTACTTTATAATCTATCGCCCGCGTTCCGGCATTTTCTCCATCTTTAAAACATTCCAGTTTGTATGTACCGTCTCCTAAGAAGTCAAGATTAACCGTAATATCCCGGGCTTCCCAATTGGTGATGGCTCCAATAAACCAATGGCTCCCACTTCTTCGTGCAAGCACAACGTAGGCTCCGATCTTAGCATCCAATACCAGCGTCTCATCCCATACAACGGGTATCTGGCTTAGGAAGCGGGTACATTCATCTTCTTTCAGATAGTCTGAAGGTGAATCGGGTAGCATCGTTACCGGACTTTCAAAGATGACAGACAGCGCCATTGAGTGAGACCGGGTACCCAATCCTACCGGACGGTTGCCATACATATAGAACTCGTTTTTCTGGGCATTGTTCATGGTTCCCGGAAGATAGTCCATCGGGCCGGCCACCATCCGGATGAAGGGTAAGAGCGTATGGTGTTGCGGATTGGCCCAATCTGTTACACCATTCATTTCAAACTCAATAAGGCCTTCGCTTGTAAGCACGTTCGGATACGTACGATTCATCCCAAAAGGCTTGCATACGCCATGGAAGTCTATCACTAATTCTCTTTTCAACGCTTCGCGGGCAATGGTATGAAATAAATTAATGGCATCCTGATCGTCCCGGGTTATAAAGTCTACTTTAATCCCGGCGGCGCCTTTTGACTTAAAAAAGTCGAGATAACCCGGAATGTCTTGCTTCAGCGCAAAAGCATGCACCCAGAACACTAATCCGACATTCTTCTCTTTTGCATACGCGCTCAATTCATCCAAATCCAGGGCCGGATTGATCTTCTTCAAATCGCATGCATCCGACCAGCCATCGTCGAGCACAAAATAGCTTAATCCATAGTTGTGATTGAAATCAACAAAGTACTTATGCGTCTCTGTGTTTACACCCCCTTTAAAAGCAGTTCCGAAGATATTCCTTCGCCCCCACCAATCCAGGGTGGCCAGCCCCGGTTGTATCCATGAATAATCACGTTCAGCAGCCGGAGAGCCAAGCAGGTAAACAAGCTGGTTTGTAATCAACTTAGCCGCAGCGTCTGCAACAACAAAAACCCGCCAGGGATACGCTCTTTTACCGCTTGTTTCCGCCAGATAAGCGGCCCTTTCTGTGATAGAGAGTTCACCCAGGCAACCTCCCTCTTTTGTTTGTGTTACTTTTTGAGGCCATACTCCTTTAAACAACCCCTTTTCGCAAGAAAGCCATAACCCCGGATAGTCATAAAGATCAGACTCTGTAATAAGCAGGAAGTCATTGTTTTTCGTCTGGAACAAAGCAGGCAGACTATATAAAGAGTTATTCTCATACTCATTGATGCGTTTGCAGATATAGGGAGACTCGGACATGGACGAAAAGCTTTCTTCCTGCATGAGGTAGCCATTGGCAAATGCAGGTATGTTCAAAACCAACTGCTCTTCTTTAACAATCGCCTGTTCTGTTTTCAGGTTCGTCTTAAAACGATAAGAGACGCCCAGATCATACGCCCGGAAGACAAGTGAATATCCTCCCTTTAATGTTAATACAAGCTCATTATAAGCCTCTTCAATCTGCCCTGCTTTTACTTTAACAACCGGTACAATCGTATTATTGACAGAAGACATCTTCGTTCCTGTCACCTGGGGATTTACACATACATTCCGGTTATCTATGGTTAAATCAATAGAGGAGTAGTCTAAAACGACTCTTTCTGAGTTCAGTATCTGAATACCTACCTGATCAGTAACCTGGATATTCATCTTTATCTTTTTATCCGGCGAAGCAACCGTATACGTTTTGGCAGACATAAACATACAGGCACTCCATATAAAGAAATTGACACATAGTAAAATTCTCATAATCTTATTATTGATATAGGTTATCGTTTCTTCAACGCCTCAAAGATAGTATTTTTCTCCGGTTTCTCCCTGTTTGCTTGCAAGAGGCGTGCATTTCCTGAAAAAAAATCCATATATTTGTGGAGGGATAAAAATTTAACATAAGCAAGACGACATAGACATTTTATGAAAATAGAGGTATTAGGCGGTTTACGGGGATTCGCTGCACTCGCCGTATTATTGGGACACTTGCCACAAATAACAGATTCGGTCATAGCATTTTATTTCAAATATTTTACGTGGACATCTTTTCTTGCATCGTCTGCTGTTGATGTCTTCTTTGTGCTGAGTGGTTTCCTTATCACACGAAATCTGATCAGGGATAAAGAAAAAGGACGGTTTTCTTTCAAAAACTTTTACCTGAAACGGTTTTTGAGGATTTTCCCTATTTACTATCTGTCAATTGTATTGGTCGGTATTTTTATTTCGTGGGATGGGTTGCAGTATGTAGCCCTTTATCTATCTAATTATTATTTTGCTTTTAATCTGGGCGCACTGCCTATGCGCCATACCTGGTCTTTGGCTGTTGAAGAGCATTTCTATCTGTTGTGGCCTGCCATCGTATACTTCTGCTCGCTACAGAGTATCAATAAGCATTGGTATAAGTACTGTCTGGTTATTAGTCTTGTTTCGATCGCTCTCTTCTATGTGTTATTCTCGTTTTATTCGGCAAACGTACTGGTGAGAATAAGTACAAATACGAGGCTGATCTCTTTGATTGCAGGCGCTGTTATTGCTATTAATGAAATCCGGATGAGAAGCTTGAAATATAAGAGCATGAATAAGATAATAGCCTTGTCATTTGTAAGCTATGCCATCTTTTTCGTTTTGAATGCTTTCTCTATCACCCGGTTTATGCCTTACGAGCCGGTGTTCTATGTATGCTCGTTTTTCGGTTCGGTTTTATTGTTTTTATGGGTGTTGAATCTGGAAGATAAGCCGAGGAATATTATGCATAAGTTCTTCTCTTCCCGCATAATGACGTCTCTGGGGCTGATAAGCTATGGGTTGTATCTGTACCATTATCCTATCTATCACTGCTTCGGGATCAACACCGTAGTGGCCCCTTATGTGCCGGTTGGTCTTTACAGGAGCTTTATGCCTATGCTATTATCATTAGTGGCCGCCACGTTGTCTTATCACTTTATAGAAAAACCGCTTCTTAAAATAAAGGATCGCATTCGATAGAGGGATGGAGTGGAAATACCGGGGATTTTATGTAATTTTGCACGCATGATTGTGGCTCGACAGAAAAGAGAAGAAAACATTGCCGAATATTTGCTGTATATGTGGCAGGTTGAAGATATGATCCGCGCAAATCATTTTGATATGAACGCTATCCGCCAAACGGTTATTTCCGGGTATGGCTCATCCGGCGACGTAAAGGAGGAAATAGCCCGGTGGTATGAAGAGCTGATAGAGATGATGCGGACGGAAGGGGTTATGGAGAAAGGGCATATCCAATTGAACAGGAATGTTATTATTGCCTTGACAGACCTTCATCTCCGCTTGTTGAAGTCGCCGAAAGAAATGGTTTATGGAGCGGCTTATTATAAAACGCTTCCTTATATTGTACAGCTACGCGCCAAATCGGGCGGAGAAGAGGCGCCGGAGGTAGAGACTTGTTTTACGGCGCTCTATGGCTACCTGATGCTGCGCATGCAACACAAAGAAGTGAGCCCCGAAACAATGGAAGGTATGAAGCAAATCAGTTCGTTCCTTGCCATACTATCCGGGAAATATAAGGAAAACGTAACAGGTGAATTACATTTAGACGATTGATATAGGATGAAAACAATTTTGATAACCGGAGCTAACGGACAGTTAGGTAATTCGCTTCGCTTGTTGTCTAAACATTATCCGCATTACCGGTTTCTTTTTACGGATGTTGATATAGTAGATATTTGCGACAAAGAGGCTCTTCTGAACTACATGGCCGCCTATAAGGTAGACTATGTAGTGAATTGTGCGGCTTACACGGCTGTAGACAAAGCGGAAGACGAAGAGGTATTGTGCTTAACCATCAACCGGGATGCTGTACGCAACTTAGGCGAGGCGGCTTCGGCAGTAAAAGCCAAAGTGATACATATATCTACCGATTATGTATTTGATGGCACAAACAGTATTCCATACATTGAATCCGATTATACCTGCCCGGCGTCTGCTTACGGAAGAAGCAAGCATGAAGGCGAGCTTATCTTAAAGGCGGTTTGCCCCGATGCTGTTATTATCCGTACAGCCTGGTTGTATTCCGAGTTTGGAACTAATTTTGTAAAGACGATGCTTCGCTTAGGGAAAGAGCGCGACAGGCTGAATGTTGTATCCGATCAGATCGGCACCCCTACCTATTCCGGCGATTTAGCATCGGCTATCTTGTTTATTATTGATTATTCGGAGAAACAAGAGTTCATTCGCGGCACCTATCATTATTCCAACGAGGGCGTATGTAGCTGGTATGATTTTGCATTGAAAATAATTGAGCTGAAACATCTTGCCTGCAAGGTATCCCCCATTGATACGAAAGACTACCCCACCCGCGCCATACGCCCGCAATATAGCGTATTGAATAAAGGAAAGATAAAAAAGAAATATGGTTTAACAATCCCGCACTGGGAAGAGAGCCTGAGACGAATGATCGTCAGGCTAAATGATTGACAACAGATATGGGATATGCTGAGGAAATAAGAAGGAGAAGAACGTTTGCTATTGTAAGTCACCCGGATGCGGGTAAAACAACATTAACTGAGAAATTATTGTTATTCGGAGGCGCCATTCATGTAGCCGGCGCCGTCAAGTCCAACAAGATAAAGAAAACGGCTACGTCCGACTGGATGGAGATAGAGAAGCAGCGCGGCATCTCGGTAGCTACTTCTGTTATGGCGTTCGATTATGCCGGACATAAAATAAACATCCTGGATACCCCCGGCCACCAGGATTTTGCCGAAGATACATTCCGTACATTAACGGCGGTGGATAGTGTGATCATCGTTATTGATGCGGCCAAAGGCGTAGAAGCGCAAACCCGTAAACTGATGGAAGTTTGCCGCATGCGCAAAACGCCGGTGATTGTGTTTATCAATAAACTCGACAGGGACGGGAAAGACCCGTTCGACCTCCTGGATGAAGTAGAAGAGGAGCTACAGATAAAGGTTCGCCCGCTAAGCTGGCCGATTGATATGGGGCAACGCTTCAAAGGCGTATATAATATCTATGAAAAGAAGCTGGATCTCTATACGCCGAGCAAGCAATACGTAACGGAGAGCATTGAGTTTAAAGAGGTGAACAGCCCCGAACTTGAAAAACATATAGACGCCCCTTTGGCGGCAAAGCTACGGGAAGACCTGGAATTGATAGAAGGCGTATATCCTGTATTTGATGTGGATACGTATCTGAAAGGAGATATTGCTCCGGTATTCTTCGGTTCAGCATTGAATAATTTCGGGGTGAAAGAATTGCTGGACTGCTTTATCCGGATAGCCCCTTCGCCTCGTCCGGTACAGGCTTTGGAACGAATGGTTGAGCCGGAAGAAGAGAACTTTACCGGTTTTATCTTTAAGATCCATGCCAATATGGACCCGAATCACCGGAGCTGCATCGCCTTTGTAAAGATATGTTCGGGCAGATTCGAGCGGAATGCGAACTACAAGCATGTGCGTTTTGATAAAATGATGCGCTTTAGCAGCCCGACAGCTTTTATGGCACAGAAAAAGGAGGTGGTGGATGAAGCTTATGCAGGAGACATCATCGGCCTACCCGATACCGGAAACTTTACGATCGGCGATACCTTAACGGCTGGCGAGAATCTTCACTTTAAAGGATTGCCCAGCTTCTCGCCCGAGATGTTCAAGTATATAGAGAATGCCGATCCGATGAAAGCCAAACAGTTAAACAAAGGTATCGAGCAGTTAATGGACGAGGGAGTTGCCCAATTGTTTACAAACCGGTTTAATGGCCGTAAGATTATCGGAACGGTAGGCCAGCTACAGTTTGAAGTGATCCAATACCGCCTTTTGCACGAATACGGCGCGCAATGTAAATGGGAATCTCTCAGTTTACACAAAGCTTGCTGGATAGAAAGCGACAATGCAGAGATGCTTGAGAACTTTAAGAAGCGAAAAGTGCAGTATATGGCTTTGGATAAAGAAGGGCGGGATGTTTACTTAGCCGATTCTTCGTATGTACTGACGATGGCTCAGCAGGATTTCCCCGATATTAAATTCCATTTCACATCGGAGTTTTAAGCTACAATATCTCTTTAATTTCGGCTAATGAGCGTACCGTATACGTAGGTGTGAAGCCTTTTGCCGGAAGCCCTTCGGGGTTAAACCATAGCTGCCTTATCCCTGCATTACGGGCGCCGGCAACGTCGGCCTCCCAGCTATCGCCTATCATCAGCGTTTCGGAACGGCGGGAGTTTGTGTTGATCAAGGCGAAATCGAATATTTCCTTATGCGGTTTCTGTATATTGGCATCTTCCGAAAGGATCATCCGCAGGAAGTAAGGGGCTAATCCCGAATTAGAGAGTTTTCTGAATTGTACTTCCCTGAATCCGTTGGAAAGGATATACATTTTATACGAAGGGCGTAAATACGCCAACAGGTCGATAGCGCCCGGTATGAGCCGGGTCTTGACGGTGGTACGTTCCAGAAAGTCATGATTCAGTTGCAAGGCCGGCTCTTTATCATCAATCCCTTTCACCCGGAGGACGTGGCGAAAGCGTTCTGTTGTCAGTGTCTGGCGGTCTATCTCATGGTTCCGGTATTGCTCCCATAGCCGCAGGTTGTTCGGCATATAATAATCATAGAATGCCTCAAAGGAATCGAAATACCGGCTGAATCCATGATCGGTATATATTTCTTTGAGGCATTCTTTGTTGTTATGGTACGTATCCCAGAGGGTATCGTCCAGGTCGATAAAGAGGTTTTTACATCTCATCAGGATACTTCAATCACCAGGAATTTACCTAAGCTCCAGAATGATTTGACGTCGTTGATCTTAAACGTAATATTACCCTCTCCGTCTTTCAGGAACGCGTAAGAGCCTTCGGGATGATTGGATTTCAGTTTGGCCTTACTCGTAAACAAGGCTATTTCCGTTACTTCGCGAATGTCAATAGAGATGAAATAATCCCGGTTGAAGTCTTCTTGCAGCACCTTTGATTTGGCGAATAATCCTCCGCCTGAAAGTATTTTCTGATTTTTCAGTTCTTTCGCTGTGCCGAAACAATAGTAAGCCGTGTTCAGCGCTCTGTCTTGCTCTCTCAGCTTTTCGGATTGTACGGCGCTGGTTGCTGCCAGGTCTTCTATGTTTTCATTCAGCGATACCACCATATCGTCCAGTTCTTTAATCCGGACATTCTTTTTAGCCAGATCTTCCTGCAAGGCCATGATCATATTGGCTTTCTGGTCTAATTCGGCTGTCAGGCGGTCGATCGTTTTTCGTAAAGAAGATGATTGTACGTTGCTTTTCTTCAACTTGTCTTCCAGTTGAGCGAGTTGTTCTTTGTTCTTTTTAAGCGTTTCACGGATCAGTTCCATGTTTTGTTTCATTTGCTCTTTGGTATTGAGCGCTAATTCTCCGTCTTTTTGTTGTTGGATCGTTAAATAGTTTTCCGCATCGCGAATGGATTGGAAATCGGCTTCAATATCATTCAGAATAGACAACATATCATTCATTTCCGACACATTCTTCGCATTTTCTATTTTCAGTGAATCGTTTTCGGCTTGCAGCTTTTGCCGTTCCGCCGAGTGCTGGGCGCAGGATGTTGCTAAGACTGCGCTGATACAAATCAATAATACCTTTTTCATGTCCTGTTTGTTTTAATTAAAAACTTATTTTTTTCTGTAACCCCTTTTTTGTCTTCTTTCAGGCCTTCCAGTATAATAACAATTTCCCCTTTCGGTTCGTTCATTTTAAAATGCGTAAGCGCCTCGTCGATTGTTCCTCTCACCGTTTCTTCATATATCTTTGATATTTCGCGCGAGACAGCTACCTGCCTTTCGTTTCCGAGGTATTCGCCGAATTGTTCAAGTGTTCTTACCAGCCGGTGGGGCGATTCGTAGCAGATGATCGTACGGCTTTCTGCGGATAGTTCTTTCAATCGCGTTTGGCGTCCCTTCTTCGGGGGCAGGAAGCCTTCAAAGCAAAACCTGTCATTCGGCAGGCCCGAAACGACTAAGGCCGGTACGAAGGCGGTAGCTCCCGGCAGACACTCCACATCTATATGTAGCCTGATACATTCGCGCACCAGCATAAAGCCCGGATCGGAGATAGAAGGCGTGCCGGCGTCGGAAACCAAAGCGATGGTTTCTCCGCCCAGGATACGCATAGCCAGTTGTCCCACCGTCTTATGTTCATTGAATTTATGGTGCGATATCATTTTGTTTTGTATCCCGAAATGTTTTAATAAAACGCCCGTTGTCCGGGTATCTTCGGCCAGGATCAAATCCGCTTCTTTTAAGATGCGGATGGCCCGGAAGGTCATATCTTCCAGATTTCCTACGGGGGTGGGTACAACGAATAGTTTTGCCATAAACAAGTAGCTGGTTTTTCAGAGGAAACGTTTTTCCA
>JAISCM010000274.1 GCA_031265595.1 Tannerellaceae bacterium | reverse complement strand
GGAGTGAAAAAGAAATTATAAAATTTCTCAATAGTTTAAATAAGGCAGTTGTCCGTATCAAATGCTTTCCGTGTGGATTTCCTTATACTGTAAAGAAAAAAGGAATCCGTAAATACGTCCTTTCCAAACGTCATTCACTATATTATACATTCGAGGAAAATACCATTCTTATTACGGCTGTCTCCGACAATAGGCAAAAAGCCATTACCTTCCGATAATAAATATCTTCTTACTGGTATGAAGAATAAAAAATTATGTGTATGTTTGCGAAAACACATAACTTTTTTATTCCATGAAAAAACGTATATCTTTTGTATGCTTTGCTATAGGGTTGTTTTTTATCAGTTGTGATAAACAGGAGCCGATGGGCGACGTTATTGAAAGGGGGCTGCAAACAGCCACACAGCAGGCGCTGTTAATGGCGCAGGAGCTTGAGAGCCAGGAAGGGAAGCTTCCTAAAACTATTAAACCTGATGGTACGTTAGAGACCGGCAATTACGGCTGGTGGTGCAGCGGGTTCTTTCCCGGAGAGCTTTGGTATCTGTACGAGAACGATCCTACTGCGGAACTAATGGCTTATGCCGGGCTTTATACCAGTCGCGTAGAGCCGGCTAAGAGCCTTACTAATACGCATGATTTAGGGTTTATGCTCTTCTGTAGCTTTGGCAATGGGTATCGTATCACGCAGGATCCGCATTATAAAGAGGTGTTGATCACCGGGGCACATTCGCTGGCTACACGGTATAGCCCTACGGTCTGCGCTATTAAGTCGTGGGATTCTAATAAGGATGTGTGGCAATATCCCGTTATTATAGACAATATGATGAACCTCGAATTGTTTACCTGGGCTTCGGAAGAGACGGGTAATAAGATGTTTCGCGAGATAGCTGATTCGCATGCCATGAAAACAATCGAAAATCACTTCCGGCCAGACTTTAGTAGTTTCCATGTCGTATCGTACGACACCCTTACCGGCAAGGCGCATATCAAGCAGACGCACCAGGGCTTTTCGGACGAATCGGCCTGGGCAAGAGGGCAGGCATGGGGCTTGTACGGATACACAATGATGGCGCGCGAAACCGGTAATAATGAATATCTTGCACAAGCGCGCAACATTGCCGGCTTCCTGATGAACCATCCCAACCTTCCCGCAGATAAGATCCCGTATTGGGATTTCGACGCTCCCGTAAGCGCTGATACCCCGCGCGACGCGTCTGCGGCAGCAATTATGGCCTCTGCCCTGATTGAGTTAAGCCAATTGGATAAAGGGACATTCGGAAAGCAATGTCTGGAGCTGGCGGAACAGCAGATCCGTTCGTTATCATCGCCCGCATACCTGGCCGAGCCGGGGACAAACCGGTATTTCACACTCATGCACGCTACGGGGCATTTCCCGGGAAACTCAGAGGTAGACGTACCGCTTAGCTATGCCGACTATTATTATGTAGAGGCATTGCTTCGCTTAAAGAAGCTTATCGGATAAGCTATACATCTCACTAATCTAACATATTTATTTGCTTTATGAAACGTGTTTTTAATTCAGCTTTCTGCCTGCTTATCGCATGTATGTCGATGCAGGCGCAAAATGCCCAGGTAAGCAGCATCCTGCATATAATGGATGTGACTACCGGCAAGGCGACCATTCTGAAAGAATTTCCCTACCAGATTGAGGCGGCCAACTGGACAGTAGACGGGAAATGGCTCATTTACAACAGTAAAGGGAGGCTGTATAAGCTATCCCCTGACGCGCCGGGCGAGCCTATTGAAATCAATACCGGCTACGCTACCGGCTGCAACAACGACCATGTACTGTCTGCCGACGGTAAACAAATCGCCATCAGCCACGGAACCAAAGAAGACGGCCGGTCGCGCATTTACACCCTCCCCCTTGAAGGAGGCGCCCCACGGCTTATCACCCCCTTAGCGCCCAGCTACCTGCACGGCTGGAGCCCCGATGGCAAAGAGCTGTCTTACTGCGCCGAGCGAAACGGCAACTTCGACATCTACACAGTCCCCGTAGAAGGAGGAGAAGAACGCCGCCTCACCACCGTAGAAGGATTAGACGACGGCCCGGAATATTCCCCCTGCGGAAAATACATCTGGTTCAACTCTACCCGCAGCGGCCTGATGCAAGTGTGGCGAATGAAGACCGACGGCTCCGAACAAACCCAAATAACAACAGACGAAACGCGCAACTCATGGTTCCCCCACGTATCGCCCAACGGAGAATTAGTAGTGTACATCGCCTATAAAAAAGGAGATGTAGACCCCGCCTCCCACCCTGCCAACAAGAACGTAGAGCTCCTCCTTATGCCCTCCAAAGGCGGCAAAGCCAACGTAATAGCCACCCTATTCGGCGGACAGGGAACCATCAATGTCAACTCATGGGCCCCGGACAGCAAACGCTTCGCTTTCGTAAGCTACCGCCTTGAGTAAAACAAAAAAAGGATGGCCTTGGCAAGCGACTTGAAAAGTCGGATTGACAAGGTATAACCGATTTCCCAAAAGGGCGCACCCGATTTTCAGAAAGGGCGCACCCTTTAAGGAAATAACAAATGGACGGCACACATTTTAAAAGAAAGGTTTTAGTCAGTCAGTTCTGGTTTTCCCAATTGCGTTAATCCAATCGAACCAGAAACAGTTACCGCACACTCCGTCTTTACATCCTTGCTAACGCTACCATGTATAGTTGCGCTCCTTGATTCGGTTGATTCATTTTCCGAAATGATTGCCTCGTAGCTATACCAACCATCATCTTGCTTTTCTACAATAGTTACCCAATCCGGCACTCCAGTCAAGTCCATTTTATACTTTTGCGCATGAATTACTTCTACCGTATCACGTTCAAAAGTAAAAGAGCCACCTCTATATTCAATAAGAGCGGCTTCGGCACAGACTTTAGTTTCACACCCACAAAATACGACAAGCCCTACCGCCATAACGAAATACTTTATTCTCTTACTCATAAGGCTTTTCAGACCTGCCACGTTTTTTTGAATGGTTATCGCCTCCATTACACTTCTGTTTAAATTCCTACTGTTTTCCATAATCGATTGTTATAAATTGTTTATATTTAATGATATATAAAACCTTATCTCAAATAGACTATCACAAAAAAAAGCGTGAAACTGTTCGTGATTGCTTATTTCCGTTATCAGGCTCTGACTCTTGCCTTCCTATCAAATAAGCACGAACAGTTCACGCCTTATGAGCGTGAACCTTCGCAATCTCATTCTCGATAGAAAATAGAAATTAGTCAGATTTCGATAACGAGAGAATAAGAACGTTAGTTCAACTATTTTTTAATTAGTGTCTGTCCGAAAAGTCATAAACGCAAGACCGATAGCTACATACAATCGAAATATCGATTGAATATTTTAGGGAATAGATTTGGAGATTTCAGATAAGATGCTTATTTTT
>JAISCM010000221.1 GCA_031265595.1 Tannerellaceae bacterium | reverse complement strand
ATCTATCCAACGGGTTGATATAGTATTTTCTCCTCCAGCCTGTAATGCAGCAAAAGGGGAACATTTCTTCCTCAAGGGGATATATTGAAATTTTGTTGTCATTGGAAATATTAATACATCCCCTTCAACACCATTTAATTTATAGCTTTTTATTGGAGAATTAAGCCCTGTACTTACCCCGGCCAGCATATAGTCTCCCAACGATCTACTATATGAAAAACCGGCTATAAAGTTGTTGTCAGAACCGTAGCCAAGAGAGACTTCCTTTACATATCCCGATTGGGCGCATAACGAAAGAGCATCTCCTACTATCAACAATAAAATAATGTATTTAGTTGAAGGCATCATCTTCATTCATTTCCCCCATTTTGATCTGGAAAAAGAAATCGGAGCCTTTGCCTTCTTCCGACTTAAACCCGAAGCTTCCTCCATGCATTTCTACAAAGGCTTTACATATCATCAGGCCTAAGCCCGAGCCATGTTCATTGTTGGTTCCGAACGTTGAAAAATAGTCTTTGTTCAATAGCTTTTCCTTATCGCTCTCTTTAATGCCTTTCCCTGTATCTTGTATGAGGAAAAACAGCTTGTTTCCCAGCATAGAGGTGGTAATCGTTACCTTCCCTCCCTCAAAACTGAATTTAATAGCATTGGACAATAAATTACGGACTACCGTCTTTATCATATCCACATCTACAAACCCTGTAAGAGGTTCCCGGATACAGGGAGCCGAAACAACCACATGTTTTAATTCGGCAATAGGCTCATAAAGGGTGATTATCGATTCAATCAGGCTATTGATGTCCGTCCGTTGCTTATGCGGCTGCAACTTATTGCGGCTGAACTTAGACCATTTCGTTAAATTGTCTAATAATTGAAAGGCCTCTTCCGACGTTTTGTCCATCAAAAGAAGCATCTCATAGACGTCTTCACCCACTATATCTCTATTGACCAACTTTAGTACGGAATTATTCATCATCTTCATAGAACCCAACGGCGCCCGTAAATCGTGCGAAATAAGCCCGTAAAGCATATCGCGCGATTCGATAGCCGCTTCCAGCTCTCCCTTGATACGCTCTATGCTGTATAACTCAAAGCGGTGGTAAATACGCTTTAAAAGCTCATCCCGTTGGAAAGGCTTTGTAATATACTCGGTAGCGCCCAACTGATACCCCTTTACAATACTTGGCATATCATTCAATGCCGACATAATAATAACCGGGATATTATTTGTATCGGGGTTACTCTTTAGCCGTTGCAACACTTCGTAGCCATCCATTTCCGGCATCATTATATCAAGCAGCATCAGATTCGGATGCTGCTCTTGCGCTATCTGTAAAGCTTTGATCCCGTTTTCGGCTGTAAGTAAGGAGTATCCTTCTTTTCTCAGGATAGCCTGCACAAGCATAACGTTCGTCTGAACATCATCAACAATTAATATCGTATATTCGGAGGCAAAGTTCTTCATGCAAAATCCCTCATTCATTTATAATCCTTTTCCGTGACAATTCTTATATTTCTTACCGCTCCCGCAAGGGCATAGATCGTTGCGGCCTACTTTCTTTTCTACACGTATGGGAACTTGCTGGCGAGGCTGTGCAGGGCCTGTCGGCGGCTTTTGCTGTAACGGATCGCCGCCGCCGCCGGCCGCATCGCTCTTTTCCGTACGATAGCGGCTCATATCCTGCCGTTTCTGTTCGTAAGCCCGCCTTACATCTACCCGGCGTTCGGTTTGCCCGGGCGCTTCTTCCCTTATAGGGATCTGTCCGCGCATCAGGATACCGGCCGTCTTTTTATTCATTGCATCTACCATAGACTTGAACAGGTTGTACGATTCGAGTTTATAGATCAGCAAGGGGTCTTTATTCTCGTAACTTGCATTTTGTACGGAATGGCGTAGTTCATCCATTTCGCGCAAATGCTCTTTCCACGACTCGTCGATCGTATGAAGGATGATTGACTTCTGGAAGGCTTTTCCGATCGCTTTACTTTCCGTATCGTAGGCTTCCTTCAGATTACAGGAGATATTATACATGCGCTTACCGTCGGTAATCGGGATCAGAATGTTTTCATACTGCGCCCCCTGTGTTTCGTATACCTGCCTGATTACCGGATTGGCTACCTGAACCAACCGCTCCATACGGCGTTTGAATAGTTGCAACGCCTCATCAAACAGCTTATCTGTTAATTGATTTGATTTGAGCTCGCGAAATTCCTCTTCCGAGACAGGCGTTTCCATAGCAAACGTACGGAACAGCTCCAGCTTGAAGCCTTCGTAATCCATATTGTCTGTATACGTTTCTACAATAGAGGTAGTATTATCATAAATGGTATTCAGTACATCCAGCCCGATACGTTCGCCCATTAACGCATGGCGGCGGCGGGTATAGATCACATTGCGTTGCGAGTTCATCACATCGTCGTACTCAAGCAGGCGTTTACGAATACCAAAGTTGTTTTCTTCCACTTTCTTTTGGGCGCGTTCTACGGATTTGCTCAGCATGCTATGCTCTAACACTTCTCCTTCTTTGAAGCCCATCCGGTCCATCAGGCCGGCAATCTTATCGGAAGCAAACAAACGCATCAAATCATCTTCGAGCGAAACAAAGAATACGGATGAGCCCGGGTCGCCCTGACGTCCGGAACGACCACGCAACTGACGGTCTACCCGCCGGCTTTCATGCCGCTCGGTTCCTATAATCGCCAAACCGCCGGCCTGCTTCACTGCCGGAGATAACTTAATGTCGGTACCACGGCCTGCCATGTTGGTAGCGATCGTTACAGTACCGCTTTGTCCGGCCTGGGCTACGATCTCGGCTTCGCGTTGATGCAGTTTAGCATTCAATACATTATGCTTAATTTTACGCATCGTAAGCATACGGCTTAACAATTCGGATATTTCTACCGACGTAGTACCTACCAGTACCGGGCGCCCGGCTTCCACCAATGCGCTGATCTCTTCTATTACTGCATTGTATTTCTCACGCTTCGTCTTATAGATACGGTCATTCATATCCGTGCGTGAGATGGGGCGGTTGGTGGGAATAACCACAACATCCTGTTTGTAGATGTCCCAAAATTCTCCGGCTTCCGTTTCCGCCGTACCGGTCATACCCGATAGTTTGTGGTACATACGGAAATAGTTCTGTAGCGTAATCGTGGCAAACGTTTGGGTGGCGGCTTCTACTTTTACTCTTTCTTTTGCTTCAATCGCCTGGTGCAAACCGTCTGAGTAACGGCGGCCTTCCATGATACGGCCGGTCTGCTCGTCAACGATCATTACCTTATTGTCTATCACAACATACTCATCATCTTTTTCAAACAAAGTATAGGCTTTAAGTAATTGATTGATGGTATGCACCCGTTCGCTCTTTACAGAGTAGTTGGCCAATATTTCATCTTTCTTTGCCTGCCTGTCTTCCTCTGTTCCCTGTATATTATCCAGTTGAGATAATTCGGACGCAATATCAGGCAATACAAAGAAGTGCGGGTCGTCCGACTTGCCGGTAAGCAAATCGATTCCCTTATCTGTAAGTTCGATACCATTGTTCTTTTCGTCAATAACATAAAACAGCTCATCCGTTGCCAGATGCATATTACGGTTGTTATTTTCCATATAAAAAGCTTCGGTCTTTAGCATGGAAGCTTTTATGCCCGACTCGCTCAGGAACTTGATCAAGGGTTTGTTTTTGGGATTCCCTTTAAAGGAACGGAAAAGCAAGAGGCTTCCCTCTTCCTGCACTTTCGCGTCGCTGCTCGCCATTTTCTGTTTGGCTTCCGCCAGTAATTTCGTAGTAAGGCTCTTCTGTGCATTTACTACGATCTCTACATTGGGCCGGAACTGTTCGAACAATTGCTCTTCGCCTTTTGGTATAGGGCCCGAAATAATCAAGGGCGTGCGGGCGTCGTCTATTAATACCGAGTCTACTTCGTCTACGATAGCATAATTATGCTTCCGCTGTACCAGGTCATTGGGGCTGATGGCCATATTGTCTCGTAAGTAGTCAAAGCCAAATTCATTATTCGTTCCAAAAGTAATATCTGCATTATAAGCAAGCCTGCGGGCATCGGAGTTCGGCTGATGTTTATCGATACAATCTACAGAAAGCCCGTGAAACATATACAAAGGCCCCATCCATTCGGAGTCGCGTTTAGACAGATAGTCGTTGACAGTTACCACATGTACGCCATTACGCGTCAGGGCATTCAGGAATACCGGCAAGGTAGC
>JAISCM010000211.1 GCA_031265595.1 Tannerellaceae bacterium | reverse complement strand
TGATAAACGTTCATTGTTGTCCTCCGTTTCTCTGGCACGCTTCATGTATGGCTCTCACCGACCAGAAGGGATTGTCTACATGCAGCGTCCACCAGAATTCAAATATAAAATCCAATCCTCCATATTTCTTCAGATACCGGTAAGCTTCCTGCCTGTCCATCTTGTATTCATCAGCAAACTGCGGGATAATGAACGTAATGAAGCTGAGCCTGTCGCCCGCTTCCCCATCTAATACTTTTTTTTCCGATGTCGTTTCCATTTTTATTGTCATTTAATTAGACTCCGTAAAAGTAGTCAAAAAAAATTATCTAAGTTTGCGAACTTAAAAATAGTGTAGATGTTTCAGCTATTCACATTAATCGCAGCGTTTCAGGCTTTATTCTTTGGGGTGTTGGTTATCACCAAGAAGAATAAGAGTATGCTTGATAAATATCTTTCCGCATGGCTGCTCTTCCTGACTGTAAACATCCTGTGTATTTCTATCGCACAGAATGAAACTATAGCGTATTCCGGCCGTTTCCTCTATCCAAGTTATGTCTTAGTTGGGCTACATGGATTCTTTCTGTATTTATGTACCAGGTCTCTGACGAGTAATACCTTTAAAGACTTTAAAAGAGAACATCTTACAGTAATTGTCTATACATTCGTTGCTGCTGCCGGATTCATTTTTTACAATTCATATCCACAAGGTACGGCCATTATAACCAGAATAGTTGCTTTTAGCTTCAATGCCTTGTTTATTATTCTTTCAGTCAGACTATTTCATCAATACAAAGCGTTTCTGCAAACAAATTTCTCCACTATAGATACGTTACGTTTCAAATGGATGAAGTTTCTTGCCTTGGGATTACTCATTCTGTTGAGCGGAGCATTGATATTCGTTATTCTACATGAGTTCTTTGCGCTTCAATTATCGCTGTATAGCCTGTTTGCTGTTGTAGTCTTGCTGTTTGTCAATATGCTGGGATTTCGAGGTATCAGGCATAGTATGATTTTCAGTCAGATCGTTATCCCATACCATCCCATACAAACAGATGAACAAACCCTTACTGAGAAAGGGAAAGAGAAATCATACGCAAACTATGGTTTGAAACAGGAAGATGCGGTTATCCTTTCCAGGCAACTCAAAGATTATATGGAAAAAGAAAAGCCTTATATCCAAATGGAACTAACCTTGAAAAGTCTGGCTTCTGCTCTCGACACCTATCCGCATTACCTCACCCAGGTATTAAGTATAACCTTCCATCAGAATTTTTACGATTTTATAAACACCTATCGCATAGAAGAAGCCCGGCAAAGATTAGTTGATCCACAATTCAGGAACCTGACAATTCTGGCTATCGCCTACGACTGCGGATTCAACTCCAAATCTACTTTCAATCGTATTTTTAAACAAAAGACAGGATCGACGCCAACTGAATACCGGAATAAGATGTCTCATTCGCACGAGTGAGACGACTTACGTTTTCTGAAACCATTCCTTTGCCCGTGTTTTTTTACAATGAAAAATAGGAACAATATGAAAATCGAAACAATTAAATCAAAAGGATTCGCATTATCCATTCTTTTATTCCCACTTATGTTAACAACCGGATTTCTGATGCACCCGGACTTGGCAGAGATGAAAACGTTGCACACGGCGCAAGACCTTGTCGGCAGGTTTCACAACAACCTGCTTTATCACATCGGCCATTTTATCGTAATGATGGCTGTTCCCCTGATAATCGCAGTTATGGCAGGAACGATGAACAAGCTTCAGGGCAAAGGCAGAAAATATGCGTTCTGGGGTGGAATTACCGGCATATTTGGAGCCTTCATCTTAGCAGTTGATAAAGGCGCATTATGTTTGGTCTTATCTGCTTTCGATACGATGCCCGAAGCTCAATTCCAAGAATTGACTCCATACCTGGATGTTATCGTACAAAAAGCAGGCCTCCTTTGGATCGTCTATTTTTTACCCCTTCTGCCTTTAGGCGCCATCCTTCAAACAATCGGACTGATAAAAGAAGGTATAGTGCAGAAATGGCAGGGAAGCCTGATCATCACAGGACTACTCCTACTGAACAATCCCGAAATAGAACTTATAAGCACAATCGGAAGCATGCTAATGTGTATCGGTTACATCCCTTGGGGAATAAAGGAATATTCCTTACATTTGAGGAGTATATCAATGCAATAGTAGACAACCAACCTCCTCATTATAGAGGGGGATAAAAAAGACATTATGGATTTTACAAAATATTTACCATCGCCTGAAATGCAGGCTGATTTTGAAACGTATAGAAAACTATCTCCTGAAGAGAGAAAACAATTTCAGAAAGAACGGGCTAGAAGAATTAAATCTGGTACGCCAGAAGAGCAGGCGGCTTTTGAAGCTGACACAATGAAATCATTGAAAGCCATCAAGGATCGTTTAGATGAAATTAAGATGCGACTCGAAAGGCAACAAATAAACACCACCATATAACATGTTCGGGTGATTTGGGTGACGCAGACCGATCAATGCCTTTTGAAAAAAGACAATATAGCCGTTAACATAAGAAGATCAACAACTACGCTTACCTTTCACCAAGGGCTGCAAACCCTTTCTGCAAGCGGGAAGCAGGGTGAAACGTACTCCTCTTCCACCTTCCTTTCACCCCGCCCTCATTCTTTCATCCTTCATAAACCGGTGGAACGAGACTACCGCCGGTGAAACGTGTACGTTCCATCTTACTTCTCGCTTCAGTAAAGGGTTTTCAGCCCTTGGTGGAAGGTGAAACGTAGTTGTTAAAAGTAGCCGGGGGAATCGGAGGAGTAAGAACCGGGCACTCAATCGACGGATAGGTATTTATTTGTTCAAAGATTACTGTCCCGTTTCTGTCCCGGCAAGTTACTAACGACGAAAGTCAATCCGCTATTAGTAAGCGAATTGACTTTCTTTTGGTCGGGATAAGAAGACTCGAACTTCCGACCTCCACGTCCCGAACGTGGCGCGCTACCAACTGTGCTACATCCCGATTGGTTATTACGGTCGCAAAGGTATAAACTTAATTGTAAAATCGAAACATTTTATTCTTTTTTCTGAGGTTTGGGTGGCTGATTCGTGATTTTTTGTTTTTAGCGGGAAGATATGATTTAGTTCGATTATGAATTGCTATCTTTGCTGCGTATGTTTAATTAAATGGCTTCTTTTGATGAATAACAGATTCTTATCAGTTGGTTTATTGCTTCTTTCAGCCGGATTATGGTTGTCTTGCTCTACTACGGATGTTGAACCGCCGGCTGTTTATGGCGCTACGCCAACGGCCAGTCAGTTGGAGTGGCAAAAAATGGAATATTATATGTTTGCCCATTTCGGGCCCAATACATTTACAGATGTAGAGTGGGGCGATGGCAAGGAAGACCCGAAGGTGTTTAATCCTACCGCCCTGGATTGCAGGCAATGGGCGAAGATAGCAAAAGACGCCGGGATGGAAGCGATCATCATAACGGCCAAACATCACGACGGCTTTTGCCTGTGGCCCAGCCAATACAGCACGCATACGGTTCGCGAGAGTCTGTGGAAAGAGGGGAAAGGCGATGTGTTGCGCGAATTGTCGGACGCCTGCAAAGCGTATGGACTGAAGTTTGGCGTTTATCTTTCGCCGTGGGACCAGAATCATCCAAGCTATAGCACGCCTGCGTATAATCTGCTATTTGCCAGTACGCTTACCGAAGTATTAACCGGCTACGGCGACGTGTTTGAGCAATGGTTTGATGGGGCAAACGGCGACGCTCACAAAGGCAAACGCCAGGAATATGATTGGGATTTATTCCATAATACGGTATATACGCATCAGCCGCAGGCGGTGATCTTCAGCGATGTAGGCCCCGGGTGCCGCTGGATGGGGAATGAAAAAGGTATTGCGGGCGAAACAAACTGGTCGAGGCTGAACATTGAAGGGTTCGAACCGGGGCTGGGAGCGCCTCCCACTGATACCTTACGCACAGGAAATGTGTATGGCCAGGCATGGGTGCCGGCCGAAACGGATGTTTCTATCCGCCCGGGCTGGTTTTATAGCCCCCGTACTGACGATAAGGTAAAGACCGTAAATCAGTTGATGGATATCTATTATACATCGGTCGGGCGTAATTCCAACCTGCTGCTCAATGTGCCTCCCGACCGCGAAGGGCGCATACATCCAGCCGATTCGGCCCGCTTGATGGCGTTTAAGCGTGCAAGGGATAAGAGTTTTGAAAACGATCTGATGCAGGAGGCTTCCTTGCAGGCCACGAACACAAGAGGCAACTTACCGGCCTATGCAACAGGCAATTTGTCCGACGGCAATTACGACAGTTATTGGGCCACGGACGATGATGTATTGGCTGCTACCATAGAAATAACGCTGAAACAACCGGAAACGTTCAATCGTTTTCTTGTGCAGGAATACATTCCTTTAGGGCAACGAGTGGCTAAGTTTGCCCTGGAAGCGTGGGACGAACCGTCGGCCAAATGGACGATCCTGTCCGAAGGAACTACGATCGGGTATAAGCGCCTGCTTCGTTTCCCCCGGGCCACGGCGCAGAAATTACGCTTAACCATTCAGGAGTCGTTAGCTTGCCCGGTATTGAATACGATCGGATTATATAACGCGCCGGAATCTTTTGACGCGGAAGATGCCACGAAAGAGAAAAATACTTTCTTCGATGTATCGCCTGATAAATGGGCCGTTATATTCCCCGATGGCGGAGAGACTTTTAAACGGATCATTGACGCCGACGTTAATACTGGCTCGTTTATCCCGCAATTGATAAAGATCGTAATTGATCTGAATGAAAGCCATCTACTGAAAGGCTTTACGTACGTACCTTCTTATAATTCAACGGAACCGGCTATCATGCGGTATAATTTCTCTGTCAGCAAAGATGGCAGGCAGTGGACGCAGATGAAGGAAAACGCAGTATTCAATAACATAAAAAATAATCCCGTACAGCAGGATGTATTATTCGACGCTCCCATAGAGGCTCAATACATTATGATCGAACCCCTCGAAATTACATTAGGAGGAGAGGAGTTTATCATTGCCGAAATAGGAATTATCACAAAATAAAAACAAACAAAGCCTTCTTTGGGCATACGTCCCAGAGAAGGCTTTCTGTATGAATCAGAATTTGATAGCTATCAGGACGTAATCCTTATTGCTCCAATTGCTTGTTTCGCTCAAAGATTTCGCGGGTTTCGGCTACAATCTCGTGGATTTTCTGTTCCAGAAGTTGCTTTGAGGGCAGTTCCGTCCAGTATTCCGCCACCACAATGCCATCGCGATGCATTTCGAGCAGCTCAATCTGTTCGCGGTTGCCTTCGGCGCAAAGCAGTAAGCCGATTGGCTCGCCTTCACCCTCCTGGCGGTCGTAACGGTTGAGCCATTTGAGGTAAAGCTCCATCTGCCCTTTGTCTTTCGCCTTAAACTTTCGGAGCTTTAACTCCAAAGCCACCAGCCGCTTCAATCCGCGATGGAAGAACAGCAAGTCCAGGTGGTGATCTTCTCCATCAATGATCATCCGCTTCTGACGCTCCACAAAAGTAAAATTCTTCCCCATTTCGAGGATAAAACGCTCCAATTCGCGCAGAACGGCATCTTCCAAATCACTCTCGGCATATCCTTTCGGCAAATTAAACATATCCAGAAAGTAAGGATCTTTGAAAATGTTGAACGGTACTTTCGATTCCGGCGCGTCAACTTTCAGATTAGCAATTTCGGTACGCTCATATTCCTTCCGTTCAATAGACTGGCGAAGCTCGCGTTTCCCCCAGCGCCTTTCCGCCGCCTCGTTGGCATAGAACAGACGCGCCTTTTCCTCTTTTATCGG
>JAISCM010000195.1 GCA_031265595.1 Tannerellaceae bacterium | reverse complement strand
CTGAGGAAGAGCGTATCGCCCGGACGCCAAACGCCCCGGTCGCCATAGATAAACCCTTTGATACCTTTCTGAACCACCTCTCCCGCTACGTCGAACGTACTGAGCGAGAGCGAAGAGCCCTGGTCGATACGCATATACGAACGCTGCTTGTCTAACGAGGCAATTACGTAGTAGGGCCTGCCATGCGTCAGTGGGATCTTTACCTGCCCTTTGTCGTCTGTAATGCCGGAGCCGATCACCTGGTGCTGGAAGTTATATAAGGATATATTTACAGCCCTTTCCGGATACGTTGTGATCAGGTTGTGCGCGATGACGAGCATATCGTTGTCTGTTCCCATCTTGGCCATCAGCCCCAGATTAGTTACTAAGACATTCTTGCCTGTCACCTTATTAAAGTAGTAACTGTCGGCACACGGATTTTCCTTTTCGTCGTAATTATAAGTGTCGTAATCTACTTCGCCGTAGTAGTAATAGTAGCTGTCTCCATCATATCTGTTGATCTCTTTCCTGAAGAGCTCTTCATCTTCGGCCAGTAGTTGCTCTTTTGTTTTCTTATTGCCATTGTCGCAGGGATAAACGGAGAGGTCGCGGTTGAAGCTTAGCTCAATCCGGTAGATGGCGCCCGGCTCGGGGGTGATCAGTTCAGTAAGGTTGAGGGCGTATGTATGCCAGTCAGACAGTTTGCTTTCCTCTTCGTCGAAGAGGATGGTTTTGCGGATCACGAGGCGCCCTACGCGCGTCAGTTCGTTCGTTCCGTCCAGCGTGCTATATTGCAGAAACTGCCCTACGTTCTTTTCAAATATTTTAATAACGCGTACGATCACGCCGCGCAGCGAAACCGCCTGGAAAGGAATATTCAGGTCTTTAGACTGTGGGATGATCGTCCCCTCGCCCGTAAAACGTACGTCGGGCATGGCGTCTGTTATCTCTACATCTTCTTCCTGGTCTTCGCCGAGGCTGCGCTGGCTTTTGCTCCGGATGGAACCACTTAGGAAGATGGTTTGCACGCCCACCCGTTTATTATCGGGATACAGGCGAAGCTTGTTTCCGTTGGTAGTCACCGTTTCGTTTTGATTTCCGGTGATGTATGCCAGCCCGGCCAGGCTTTGCGTCTCGTCCAGCGAATGTGTGAAGGTTACTTCCACATACCGCTCCGGCTCTTTGTTGTAACGAACTTCGTAGACGGCAAATTCGTTTTCGGCAGGAATGGAGGTGGTTATGATCTCCTCTTCCTTTACGCCCGACTTATTGGGCGCTATCGAGAGCGTGAAATCACGAACTTCACTGGCGCCGGCAAGGTTTACGATGGTAAGCTGATGCGTCTTTTCGTCGGCATTGTGCGTCCACTTCGTTTCGGCCTTTTCGGAGAGTTTGATAAGCGATTCGATCGTTTCGGGCGTTTCGCGGTCGGGGGTAGAAAGGGTGTATACAATATCATACCCATTCTCATTGCCGGGATTTATATTCACAGCCTCCTGATTGGCGCGAACCGTAAGCGGAAGCGTAGTGAGCTTGAAGGTAAAGACTTTATCTTCGCCCGTGGCGTCGAACCAGGCCGACATATCCGCCGATACATTGTATTCGGTATCCCGGTGTAACGGCGCGGAGGGTTTGAAAGAGATCGTCTTATTGTTTTCAAAAGCGAATGTCCCTTTTACTTCGGGTTTGATCTTGATCCGTTTGGCAAGTTCCGTATCCACCATTTTCTCGGAAGACACTTCCTGGTTGAAAACCAAATAAACGGTGGCATAACGTGATACCTTTCCCGAAGTAAAAGCTTCCACATACGGGCTGAAAGGTACGCCTTCGCTGTCGGCGCTTTTCGTCTTACACCCTGCAAACAGCAGTGTAAATAAGGAAAAGAAGCAGAAAATTAAATACTTAGTCTTAGACATATCATTTGCGTTTTTAATAAAAAGTTATTTACGGGCAAATATACTTATTATTGTTAATAAATTAACATACGTTCGAAATAAGATTAAAACGGTAGCTGTCTTTTTAGAAAAGACTTCGCGAAGATTTTTTTCTATTAGGTAGTTTGTTATTATATCGTGGGAATTGATTAATTTTGTACGATTATTAGAAATACATAATCAATATGGCAGTACATTTAAACGATGTCTCAAGAACTTTCGGAGAGTATCTACTCATCCCCGGGTTAACAACCAAATTATGCGTCCCTCCCAATATCTCTTTACGTACCCCTTTGGTGAAACATAAGGTAGGTGAAATGTCGGCTATCCGGCTGAATATCCCGTTTGTTTCGGCTATTATGCAATCGGTATCAGGCCCCGAATTAGCTATCGAACTGGCTCGCAACGGCGGGCTTTCTTTTATTTTCGGATCACAGCCAATCGAAAGCCAGGCGGAAATGGTACGGAAAGTGAAAAAGTTCAAAGCCGGCTTCGTTGTAAGCGATTCCAACCTTACTCCCGAGCACAGATTGTCAGACGTCCTTCAATTAATAAACGAAATGGGGCATTCTACTATCGGGATTACAGACGACGGTTCGCCCAACGGTAAATTGCTGGGCTTAGTTACAAGTCGCGACTTCCGTGCCGAAAAAGACGATCATAATATGAAAGTGAAATTCTTTATGACGCCCTTCGAGAAATTGCACGTAGGGAAAGTAGGGCTTTCTCTTTCCGAAGCCAACCAACTGATATGGGAATATAAATTAAATACATTGCCTATTATTGATGACAATCAGCATCTGGCCTATTTTGTATTCCGCAAAGATTATGACAGCCACAGGGATAACCCGCACGAATTATCCGGAGCCGATAAAACATTGCTGGTAGGCGCCGGTATCAGTACCCGCGACTACAAAGAACGTGTGCCGGCATTGATAGAAGCCGGCGTAGACGTCTTATGCATTGATTCGTCCGACGGCTATTCGGAATGGCAACAAGATACGTTGCGGTGGATCAAGCAGGAATACAACGGCAAAGCGTTGGTAGGCGCAGGTAATGTGGTAGATGCAGACGGGTTTAACTACCTGGTTGAAGCCGGAGCCGACTTTATTAAAGTAGGGATCGGCGGCGGCTCTATCTGTATCACCCGCGAACAGAAAGGGATCGGCCGCGGACAGGCTACCGCTATTATGGACGTAGCACAAGCCCGCGATGAATACCGGAAAAAAACCGGACTATACGTACCCATTTGCAGCGACGGCGGTTTGGTGCATGATTATCACATGGTACTGGCCCTGGCTATGGGAGCCGATTTCCTGATGATGGGACGATACTTTGCCCGTTTCGACGAGTCTCCCTCCAAAAAACTTCGTATCGGTAATAATTACGTAAAAGAATACTGGGGAGAAGGTTCAAACCGGGCACAAAACTGGCAACGTTATGATATGGGCGGAACAGAAAATCTGAAATTTGAAGAAGGAGTAGACAGCTACGTCCCATACGCCGGAAAGATGAAAGACAACTTAGGCATAACACTCGGTAAAATTAAAGCCACCATGTGTAGCTGCGGAGCCGTCACCATTGAAGAACTGCAAAAGAATGCCAAGATTACATTGGTATCATCAACAAGTATTGTAGAAGGCGGCGCCCATGATGTTATCCTGAAAGAACAAACATGAAAAGCTGAATAAATTGAATTTATTATGAAAGAAAAGATTCTTGGTGTTTTACTTATCATCGGGGGATTCGTCTCTACGCTTTCCGCCGAGCAGTCTCTTATCCGTATATCAACGGACGAAACGGATCTGGTATTATTGGTAGCCCCTGACGGGCGTTTATACCAGGGTTACTTAGGCAGGCGATTGCTGCACGAAGCAGACGTCGCCAGTTTCTCTTATGCCCCGGCAGGTTGGGAGGCGTATCCCGGATCGGGCGCCGAAGACTATTTCGAACCGGCATTGGCCATTACCCACAACGATGGCAATATGGCAACGATACTCACATACGTTTCTTCCGAAACAAAGAAACTGAATGATAACGTAGCCGAAACGATTATCTATATGAAAGATAAGGTTTACCCAATAGACGTAACCCTTCATTTCACAACTTATGCCAAAGAAAATATCATTAAAGCCCACAGTGAAATAAAGCATAAAGAGAAAAAGCCTGTAACCCTATGGCGATATGCCTCTAATATGCTTTACTTTGAGAACGCCCGCTATTTCCTTACAGAATTTAGTGGAGACTGGGCTAAAGAAGTTCGGATGAGTACGCAGGAATTACTGTTCGGAAAAAAAGTAATTGATACCAAGCTGGGCTCACGGGCAGCCATGCATACATACCCTTTCTTTGAAGTAGGTTTAGATGGCATCCCACGCGAAAACGAAGGAGAGGTATTGATGGGTACGCTGGGATGGACCGGAAACTTTCAGTTTACCTTTGAAGTAGACAATACAGGTAATCTGCGTATTCTTTCCGGCATTAACCCATACGCATCGGCCTACGAACTAAAGCCCGGCGAAGTATTTACAACACCCGAGTTTGTCTTTACGCTCAGCCACTGCGGAACAGGAAAAGCCAGCCGCAATATCCACGACTGGGCGCGCGAATACCAACTGAAAGATGGCAAAGGCGACCGGCTCACCCTCCTCAACAATTGGGAAGCTACATACTTCGATTTTGACGAAAAGAAGCTGGAAGAACTAATGAAAGAAGCCAAAAGCCTCGGCGTGGATATGTTCCTCCTCGACGATGGCTGGTTTGCAAACAAATACCCTCGCGAAAACGACAGGGCCGGCTTAGGTGACTGGGAAGTCAACAAA
>JAISCM010000158.1 GCA_031265595.1 Tannerellaceae bacterium | reverse complement strand
AAGTTCGGCAAAACCGAATCGGGGAATGTCTGGCTCGACAGGCGATATACCTCGCCCTATAAATTCTATCAATTCTGGATGAATGTGAGTGATGAGGATGCAGCCCGGTACATCAAAATATTTACAGCATTAAGCAAGGACGAAATTTCGGCGCTGGAAGAAGAGCAGACGGCCGCCCCACACCTTCGCCCGCTGCAAAAGCGTCTGGCGAAAGAAATAACGGTAATGGTTCACTCGCCTGAAGATTACGAACTGGCCGTTGAAGCATCCTCTATTCTATTCGGCGCTTCCACATCCGAAACCTTGAAAAAGCTGGATGAAGACACTCTATTATCCGTATTTGAAGGAGTTACTCAGTTTGAAGTATCTAAGAGCGACTTATCCGGCGGCATTAAGGCGATCGACTTATGTACCGAAAAGGCTGCCATATTCCCGTCAAAAGGAGAGATGCGCAAGCTGGTACAGAGTGGCGGCGTAAGCCTGAATAAAGAAAAACTAACAGAAGCGGATACACTTATCGACGCTTCTTATTTATTAAATGATAACTATTTATTGGTGCAAAAAGGTAAAAAGAATTACTACCTGCTGATAGCGAAATAAAATTATGAATTATGAATTACAAGTTGTAACTTATAATTCATAATTCATTAATTTATACTTTATAATTCATTCAATATCTCCATCGTATCCGAGGCGATCATATATTCTTCGTCGGTAGGTACTACCATGATCGTTACCTGGCTGTCCGGGGCGCTGATTATCATTTCTTCTCCACGCATGCCGTCGTTCTTTTCCGGGTCTAACTTCATACCCATATATTCCATACCGGAGCATACTACTTTGCGGGTAGTCCATTGGTTTTCGCCTACGCCGCCTGTAAATACGAGGATGTCAACTCCGCCTAACGCAGCGGCATACGCTCCGATATACTTTTTGATACGGTAATTATAAATGTCAAGGGCCAATATGGCGCGTTTATCGCCTTTGGCTACAGCCGCTTCTATTTCGCGCATATCCGACGAGATGCCCGAAAGTCCCCATACGCCGCTCCGTTTATTGATCAGTTCGGACAGGCCTTTGGCGTCTAAGTTCTCCTTATCCATTAGATAGGCGATGGCGCCTGCGTCTACATCTCCGCAGCGGGTACCCATCAGCAGACCTTCTACCGGCGTCAGTCCCATGGATGTATCTACCGATTTGCCGTTTTTGATGGCGGCGATAGAGCCTCCGTTTCCGATATGGGCCGTGATGATACGTTGCGCTTCATAAGGTACGCCCAGTATTTCGCAGGCACGGGCCGATACATACCGGTGGCTGGTTCCGTGGAAGCCATACCGGCGAACGCCATATTCTTCGTACATCGAATAAGGCAGGCCGTACATATAGGCATAGTCTGGCATCGTTTGATGAAAAGCGGTATCAAATACGCCTACCTGCGGAATATCCGGCGTCAATAGCTCCATGGCGCGAATGCCTTTCAGGTTCGGCGGATTATGCAGAGGGGCCAAATCGATACATTCTACCATTTGCTTTATTACTTCCGGAGTAATAAGTACGCTGCTGCTGAACTTTTCTGCGCCATGAACCACGCGGTGGCCTACGGCGTCTATCTCGTTCAGCGATTCGATACATCCGTACTCGTCTCCGGTAAGGATGTGTAGTATAAACTCGATAGCTGCATTATGCTCCGGCAGATCGTGTTCTATCACTACTTTCTGCCCGTCCGGCAGGGTGAATTTAAGGAACGATCCCGGTAGTCCCAGCTTTTCCACGCCGCCTTGCGCCATCACTTCGTTGTTGTCCATATCGAACAACTTATATTTTACAGACGAACTGCCACAGTTCAATACTAATATCTTCATGCCTGATCTTTTGTTTATGTTATTTTTCTTTGAGGGCGATCGCCTGATTGGCGGTAATCGCTACCATCTTATAAATATCGTCTGATGAGCATCCACGCGATAAGTCGTTTACCGGCGCTGCCATTCCCTGAAGGATCGGGCCTACGGCGTCTGCATTTCCCAAACGTTCTACCAGTTTATAGGCAATATTTCCTACTTCGAGCGAAGGGAATATTAGCACATTCGCCTTTCCGGCTATCTCGCTTCCCGGGGCTTTCTTGGCGCCAATGGAGGGGACTAATGCTGCATCTGCCTGCAATTCGCCGTCTATCTTTATGTCCGGCGCCATTTCTTTCGCCAGGCGGGTTGCTTCTACTACCTTGTCTACCATTGCATTCGAGGCGCTTCCTTTCGTAGAGAAGCTCAGCATGGCTACTCTTGGTTCAATGTGTGCAATCGCTCTTGTTGTACGGGCGGTGGCTACGGCTATTTCGGCCAATTCGGCGGCTGTGGGATTCGGTATTACCGCACAGTCGGCAAAGATCAGCAGGCCGTTCTCGCCATAGTTCTTGTTTTGGGTGAACATTAAGTAAGCGCCTGATACGCTACTTATGCCGGGCACCGTTTTAATCAGTTGCAAGGCTGGGCGAAGTACGTCTCCCGTTGTATTTTGCGCGCCGGCTATTTCGCCGTCTGCATCTCCTGCTTTTATCAGTAAGCAAGCCAGATACAATGGGTTTTCTACTAAGAGAGCTGCTTGTTCGGGCGTCATTCCTTTCTTTTGGCGTAGCGAAAGGAGTAAGGCTGCATAACTTTCTTTTTTGGGATGATTTTTCGGATCAATAAAGGTAGCCTGCCGGATATGGCTCAATCCGTATGCGGTAGCTGCCGAATTGATTTCGTCTGGATTCCCTATCAGGATAATGTCGGCCACCTGATCGGCCAGTAAGCGGTCGGCAGCTCTAAGCGTCCGTTCTTCTGTTCCTTCCGGAAGGACAATACGCTGCTTGTTAGCTTTAGCGTGTTCAATGATTTTCTGCAATAATTCCATAACTGGAAGTTTTTATATTATTTAATAGTTATCAAGACGATTTGGTTACAAAAATAATCAAAATGCAATATTGACTTTGCAAAATATACAAAATATTTACAAGCCAACGTAGCAGCTTTTAGAAGATTTAACAGAAGCGTATCGCTTACCCTTCCCCGGAAAGTATTTGTTGCAACTCTTCGGCTGTTATGTCCTGGCTCAGTTTTCCTTCATGGGCTACGGATATCTTTCCTCTTTCTTCCGAAACGATGATAACCACTGCATCCGTCTCCATAGACATCCCCAGGCCGGAGCGATGCCTCAGCCCAAGCTCTTTCGGGATAATTGCGTTGCGGGCAACCGGCAGAATGCAACCGGCCGCTTTGATTCTGCTGTCGGCAATGATCATGGCGCCATCGTGCAAGGGGCTGTTTTTGAAAAACAGGTTCTCTATCAGGCGGGCGTTTACATCGGCATTGAACATCTCGCCGGTATGTTCATATACCGACAGGTCCATCTCTTGCTGGATCACGATCAGCGCTCCCGTCTTTTTACGGGCCATATTCATACAGGCTAATACTACGGGGGCTACGTATTTCTTTTCATTCTCGTCGTCTGCGCCTCGCCGGGAGAATAGTTTGGTAAGGAACTTCCACCGGTTGTGCGAACCCAGGGCGAGCAGAAAGCGCCGGATCTCGTCTTGAAACAAGATGATCAATACGATAACGCCTACGCTGATCAGTTTATCCAGTATAGCGCCCATCAGCCGCATGTCTAATACCTGCGATACTAATATCCATACGGCAATAAAAGAAACAATACCGCTGAAGAGGGCCATGGTGCCCGAATGTTTCATCAGCGTATACGTATAGTACAGAAAGAAGGCTACCAGCAGTATATCAATCACGTCTTTTACACCCAGATGCATCCACATAATTAGAAGGTATTAGTGTAGTTGGATACTATTTTTACTACCTCCACCGCTTCTTTTACATCGTGTACCCGGAGAATATCCGCGCCGTTGAGTAAAGCGAGCGTATTCAAGATGCTTGTGCCGTTAAGGCTTTCAGACGGGCTTGTGCCGAGGTATTTATAGATCATCGCCTTACGCGAAATGCCTACTAATAAGGGAAGCCCGAAGATACGGAAGTCGCCCAGGTGGCGCATCAGTTGGTAGTTCTGCTCTATTGTTTTACTAAAGCCGAAGCCCGGGTCGAGGATGATGTCGTTCACACCCATCTGTTCGAGCCGGTATACTTTATCCGAGAAGTATTGCCGGATGTCGGTGATCAGGTCGGTGTAGGTGGTAAGTTGTTGCATGGTCTGCGGCGCCCCCCGCATGTGCATCATAATGTAGGGGACTTGCAGGTCGGCTACTGTCTGAAACATGCCGGGGTCGAGCTCTCCGCCGGCAATATCGTTGATGATCGCTACTCCATATTCTTCTACACAGCGGCGGGCTACATCTGCACGGAAGGTATCTACCGAGACGATCGCCTCCGGGTAATGCCTGTTCAGTACCCCGAGGGCAAAGGCCAGCCGCGTCATTTCTTCTTCGGGAGAGACGTCGGCGGCGTCGGGGCGCGATGAGTATCCTCCTACATCTATTATCTGCCCTCCTTCCTGCAGGATGGTTTCGATACGTTTATTTATATCTGCCTCTGTTTGCTGTCGGCTGCCGGCATAGAAAGAATCGGGCGTTACGTTTAAAATACCCATCACTAAAGGGGGCTCGATTGAAACGAGCGTTCCTTTGATATTAATTGATTTTTGCCTCACTTATATTTTATTTACAAACTAATCCTTACAAAAGTACGGAATTAAATAATATCTGTTACATTTGTGCAAAGAAAACGCTATTGAAAGAAGCTTATGACTATTTCTGAATTATATCAAATCTATTTACGCCATCCGCAGATAACGACGGATAGCCGGAACTGCCCAAGGGGTTCTTTGTTTTTTGCATTGAAAGGAGATACGTTCGACGGAAACCAATTTGCCGGACAAGCCTTAGCCGTCGGCGCCGATTATGCCGTAATTGATAATCCCCGCTATTATGCAGGCGAACGGACAATCCTGGTGGATGATGCGCTGAAGGCATTGCAACAAGTAGCGCAGCGACATCGCAAGATAGTAGGTATCCCCGTTATTGCCATCACCGGCACGAATGGAAAGACAACTACCAAAGAGCTGATCGCTACCGTCCTTTCTACAAAGTTCAACCTGCTTTATACGGAAGGAAACCTGAACAACCAGATAGGCGTGCCGCTTACGCTACTCAGGATAAACCACGATCATGAAATGGCGGTGGTAGAAATGGGCGCCAGCCATCCGGGAGATATTAAAGAACTGGCGGAAATGGCCCATCCCAACTACGGGATCATCACCAACGTAGGGCAGGCTCACCTGGAAGGTTTCGGTTCATACGAACATATTGTAAAAACAAAAGGAGAGCTATACGACTACATACGCCGGACAAAAGGGGTGATCTTTATCCGGGAAGAAGACCGCGAACTGCAAGCCATTGCCAAAGGCATTGAGCAAATTACGTACGGCTCTTCAGACGAAGCCTTTGCCTCGGGGCATGTTGTCGGCAACACGCCGTTTCTTACGTTCAACTGGCGGCAGCAAGGCAAGATACACACCGTTGAAACACATCTGGTAGGGGCTTATAATCTGGACAATGTGCTGGCGGCAGTAGCTGTGGGCCGTTACTTCAAGATACCGGCCGAACGCATCAGCCGCTCCATCGCCGCTTACGAACCGGTAAACAACCGTTCGCAATATAAAAAGACGGCAACCAACCAACTGATCGTAGACGCCTACAACGCCAATCCCACCAGCATGAAAACAGCCATACGGAATTTTGCCGCCATGGACGTATCCCCCAAAGCCCTCATCCTGGGAGACATGAAAGAACTGGGAACAGCCAGCGAAGCCCTGCACGCCGAAGTGATAGAAGAAATAATAGCCGGAAAGTTCGACAAGGTATACCTCTGCGGCGAGTATTTCAGCCGGACAGGCAAAGCGGCGTTCACCACCTGCCAGACCACGGACGAACTACTATCCGTCCTCCGGGCAGATCCGTTAGCGCGCTACCACATCCTCATCAAAGGCTCCCGCAGCATGGCCCTGGAAAAAACGATCGATTTATTATAAAAAAACAACATACATAGCCACCTACAAGGGAAGATCCGTTAGCACGTTCCACCTTCCACCAGGCGCCGGGAGCCCTCTCCCAAAGCGGAAAGTAGGGTGGAACGTGCATGTTTCACCCATCTCTTTTCCTTCCACCCCCGGGATACGGATGATTTTATGCATTGCCTTACACGATTTCCTGCTATTTCTTTTATCTTTGCGCGTTGGCCATCGGGACAACTGATTCTTGCAAGATTTTTTATACATAAAGACCAAATAATATGAAACAAAAAAACAACAAATGTGGCATCATGCTTTTAGTTGCCTGTTCTCTCTCTCTTTTAAGTTGTGGATATAACACCAGGGAAAGTATGACTTTCCTTAAAGAAAAAGAGCTTTCCCTCAGCAACATGAATATGAGTGAAAATATGGGTGAAGTTATAAGTATAAAATCGGTGGGCGCTTTTCTGGCTATAACAGGAAGAAATATGGAAGCACAAATACTGCTGATCGACAAGAAAACCAAAGCGAGTTATATGTTCGGAGAAACAGGAGAAGGGCCCGGGCATTTCCTGCAAGCTGCCAATATTATCCAGGCAGACAATAAACATATCGGAGTCTATGATATGCAGAAACGTTTGATTTACCATTTCAACATCGACTCCATCCTACAGCGTGACGAACATTACGCGCCTGATATACTGATGAAACATATATCTTCCTTTTCTCCCATACAAATAGATCGTCTCAATAAGAATACGTTTGCAGCCATAAGCCTCGGCGATGCCGGATTAAACCGGTTTATACTTGTAGACGAAGAGGGAGAAATTATCTCGAAGGAAGGGGAATTACCTGAAAAGAAAAGTGAAGAAATAAGCGATGGGACTCATGCTTTTGCTTACTGGGGACGGATTACAACGAATCCGAAAGAGAATAAAGTGGCAACATGTACAAACTATGCAGGGATGATACAGATCTATGATTGCAGCACAGACAAAGCGGTATTGATAAAGGAACATAACCTATTCCTGGCCGATTATAAAGAAAATGCCGGATATTTTGCCATCAATCCACAAACAAGATGGGGCTACCTCTCGATGGATTCAAATGACACACACATATTTGCTCTCTATTCGGGATTGAATCAAGTGGAGAATCCGGATGGTTCTTACACAAAGAGCCATATTATCCACGTATTTGATTGGAATGGAAACCCGGTTGCACGATTAAGCGCAGACAGACAAGTAAGCCATATATGCGTAGACGAAAACACACTATACGGATACGACGCTAACATAGGAGATATAGTGGCCGCTGATATAGAGGGCATTTAATAGATTCTTCGTACAAAACTATTGGGGGGATCGTATCTGTTTCGTATTTCCATGGCGTACCTCTGATCGTACCACCCGGGTGGTACAGGTGGACCACCCGGGTGAGACAGGTGGACCACCCGGGTGAGACAGGTGGACCACCCGGGTGAGGCAGGTGTATCACCTGGGTGAGACGATCAATAGGATACGACCAAACAATTACTTCTTTACGATCTGACTACTTATACTTCACGTAGGATAGATTAGTTCATGGTAAA
>JAISCM010000106.1 GCA_031265595.1 Tannerellaceae bacterium | reverse complement strand
TGAAACCCTATCCTAAGTTCTCTGTTCCCTTCGGGAACCGGCCACGCTGTGGCTGCCCTGATCGGATGGTACCAGCCCACCCCAGCCACCCCCCAACCCACCCCCCAGCCCCCTAAAGGGGGGGTAGAGAGAATCGTCGCTCTTAGCCCCCCTAGGGGGTTGGGGGGTGGCTGGGGCGGGCGGGAGCGAGTGGGTTGGGGGCATTGTCCTTATTTATATTTCCACAATTCAAGATCGTTCCATACTTTAGCGGCGGCGGCATGTCCGGCAGCGTTGGCTTTTTCTATGTATTCGGCGGCTTTCTTTGTGTTCTTGGTAGCGCCTTTGCCGTAGTAATACATCAGACCTACTTCGTATTGCGCCTCGGCATTGCCGCCTGCCGCTGCTTTCTCAAACCACGAGAAGGCTTTCGGTAGGTCGTTGGCTTCTTTATAGATTGCGCCTAATGAAGCCTGTGACGAAACATAGCCCTGCCCGGCTGCCTTTTCATAATATTCGATAGCCGTCTGCGGGTTTTTCAAGACACCGACGCCCTTCTGATAGGCAAATCCCATGTTGTCAAGTCCGATTAGATTTCCTTTATCTGCTGCCTGCTTCCAGTATGAAACGGCTTTCGTCAGATTCTTACGGCCGTATTTGTCATAATAATATACATCACCCAAACTGTTAAGAGCTGATGCATCGCCGCCTGCGACAGCTTTTTCCAGCCATTCGACGCCTTTGTCCACATCCTGCATTACGCCGGTACCTTGTAGATAGCGTCCACCCAACACTCCTTCTGCATAATGGTCGCCTTGCTCGGCGCTTTTCTGAAACCATGCTGCCGCTTTTTCCTTGTTTTGTTGTACGCCGCGTCCCCAGTCATACATCAGCCCAAGATAAAGTTGGGCCTCACTATTCCCTCCGTTTGCAGCATCCTGGAGCAACGGCAATGCACGTGCGTAATCAGGCTCGCCCAATGTTCCCTCATAGAAGATTCTCCCCATTTCCGCTTTTCCGAGGACTGAGCCGTTGAGAACGGAGTTTTCCAGGTATTTGATGGCTTTGGCTGTATCTTTTGTTACGCCCGTATAGTTTCCGAGAAGGAGAATCCCTGCCCAAACCTGCCCGTCGGCATCGCCCCGTTCGGCTGCCTGTTCATACCAACGCAGGGCTTCCGCGTTGTCTTCCGTGACGACGATCCCCAAATAATAGAACCTGCCGATGGCTCTCATTGCTTGCGTATTCCCTTGTGCGGCACTTTTGCGGAACCATTCAAGGGCGGCGGCGGAATTTTCCATCATGCCATCGCCATTCACGTAGCGAAGGCCTACTTCGTATTGTGCTGCGGCGTCGCCTTTTTCGGCTTTGGCGAGCAATTGCTGTGCTTCCTCGGCTTCCTTCCTGCGTTCAAATTCGGCGAAATCGGCTAATGTGTATAATGGGACATTGCGGAGGCCGTAATTCAGACATGTACCGTAGTCCAGTTTAAATCCGATATTAACCACTTGGAATGCACGTGCGGATGGGTTTACACCTGCTATAACAAGTTCTCCTCTCACTTGAATTCCGGGGGTCAGCTCCATAAAGTATATATATCCATCACCATTATCTTCTCCTCCACCTATCGTATGGCTGAAGGGTTTATATTCGATTCCTCTATCATCAATGATTTGTGTATTGCAATAACTGTCTGCATGTTTAACGGAATACCCTATTGCCCTCATAGTGATGGATTTTCCTGTATTGTTTGTCAGGTAATATACAATCGTAACGTTGTTTGTGCTTGCGTCGCGGATGCAGCTTTCTACGTCGAACTCCACGCGGTCGTTAAAACTGAAGGTTCGCGTCTTGCTGTAATCTTGTGCTATCGTCGCGCCGCTTATTAAAAGGAGGGCGAGTATCCCAAATAGTTTCTTTTTCATGGCTGTTTTAATTTTATTATGTTTGAATCGGGGTAGTTTTGAGGATCTGTTGTCTTAATCTTCTTCCAGCTTGTTATTATAGAAATGCATAAAAGAATGGATAACGCGAATCTGAGGAGCACAATCATCTCTACAATATAGATGACCTTATCGTAAGTAAGTTCAATCGTTCTGGAAAAGATTAAAGACAAGGTAAGTTCTATTAGATACAAGATGACAGTCACCACGTATGAAATAGCCAGTTGCTTTGCTGCGATAGCGGATTGCCGGGGAAAGGTCTGCGACTTGTTGAGCGCAAAATAAGCTTGCATCATGATGATGGCGGCGCTTATTCCTATAAGGTTTGCCACAATATCGCCCACGAGCATGTTCGGGATGCAGCTAAGTACCGGCGCTACAATGGAGAGGAAGGCGCCCAAGCCGATTCTCTTCACTTGCCGGCTGTCCTGTTCATTCAGGATGCGGGCAAATTCCTTTATCGCTTCCCAGAAAAGGAAATAACCGAAGGCGATGACTATCAGTAGTATGTGGGCGAGGCTCAGCTCCAGGTGCGGATCCTCATAGTATTGGAATCGCGCATACAAAATTTCAATCAGTTCCATTTCAGGGTTAGCAGCGCCCAGCCCACAACCATAAAGCATTCCCGCAATGGAAAAGACCCGAACGCCCCGATAGAGGGGTGTTGTTTCCAGTAACCAGGTTCCTTTTGTAATCATACATTCTTACTGTTAATAATTTATCTTGATTCGCAGGTTGCTGCCCGAAGTTCTTACGCTGAGCTGTGCGTCGCTGCTTGCAAAGCGGGTGGAGAGGTCGTCTTCTACGGCTTTTACGATGTCGGATACTTTTCGTTTCGCCTTGGCGTCGCTAAAGCTGATTTCGTATTCTACAGACTTTACGGGTGGGTTAAGTTCTACGGTCTCGTAGCGGCGGTCGAAGTAGTTGTATTCGCGTTTAGACGTAGGGCCGTTGAACGTAAGGGCTACGGAGTTTATGTAGGTGTTGTTCGTAAGGGGTACGTCGGCGGCGGAGGTGTGATTGTAGTAACCTGCCGTGAGATCGGGGTAGAGGCCTTTGGCATGGCTGTAAGCAGACGAAGCGGAGAGGCCGAAGAAAGCGCCGTCCTGATAACGCGAGCCGATGGCATGTACGATGCTTTCTATATCTAA
>JAISCM010000254.1 GCA_031265595.1 Tannerellaceae bacterium | reverse complement strand
GAAAAGCGCAGGTTGTAATTGTCGTTGAGCGTTTTTACATAATATGGTTTCTCAAAAATTGAAGGTGGGTCAATCATTCGGCCATCCGTATAGTCTCCATTCGTTACGATATAGTTGTCAACAAGCCGGGTGGAGGCCTGCTCAAACCTATACGTTTGATACAGTATGAACGGGCTTTCCCCGCAGCATGTGTGTTCCATTAGTTGAAATTTCTGATCACTCCTTAACGTATAATATCCGGCAGCCCTGTCTATCTGCTTGACATACTTGCCATTGATCTGAAGATAAACACGGATACAAAGCGATTCTCCACAACTACCGGAATAAATCAGGTCTTCCTTTCCATCGTTGTTTAAATCTGTTACCAGTTTATCAAGTCTTATGTGCTCGTCATCAGGCACATGTACCCGTATTTCCTGTTCGATTTTATCAATAGCGGCATTTTGTCCGAAAATTAGACAGGGAAAGCTTAAAAGAAAGAAAATAATTGCCTTTTTCATCTGATTATAATTTTATAAGTGTAAGAAGCCCAAAATACTTAATCCGGTTAGTTTGTTAATGTGTCAAATATGAGAACATTTTCTGAATCGACCTAACAAAAAACGTTAAATACTACAGAACCGGATATACGGCAGGTACTAAAACGGGTGCATCCTTTTCGGAAAGAGGGTGTATCCTTTTTGGAAAACGGATGCACCCTCTTTGGAAAAGGGGAAAGCACGTTTGGATATGTATGGGAAAGTGGCTAACTTTGTAGAACGTTCTTTGAGTGATGGCCCGTTCCGATTATCAAGGACAGTACGAATACGAAGATGTGGAAACTGGGCTTTATTATAATCGGTTCAGATATTACTCTAAAGGATCTTTATTTACAGCCATTTGTAAAAAATATAACCCGCCGGCAGTTCTTATGGGTTGCACAGCGGGTGTTGTTATCTTTAACAGGAACTAAGCCCATTTGTCAGCAATAGTTTCGATTACAAAGGTACAAACATAAGCTGGCTGAAAGCTGAAAGATACCGCGCAACATCTACCTCTGGGTGGCGGAATTAAGCCAAGGCAAGCGCTATCTGGCCGCAACAGGGGCATTCTTGCTTTCCCAATTTTTTAAATCACGGTCAGTCATATTGCCTCCTTTGTTGCAAATCAGCAGCATGCTGTCATTTTTTAATTCCATTTTGAAAATGTTATATCGCTTATTCATACTTACCCAGCCTTTATTATCAATGAAAAATCGAACGGCATACTTCCCATGGAACGGGCTTTCGGGCACATTAAAAAGTACACTGTCGGGATTTGTACTGATCACTTTCCAGGTACCTCTCGCTTTTCGCGCCATTTCTTCATAAGGCTTTCCGGACTTTCCAGGCATAGATACCCGTGGTAATTCTATAGCATCATTCTTTTTAATGTAAATAATTATCCCGAAAAATTCATATATGGTGTCTCTATTCATATAAGAATTTTCAAACTCTATATTCCAGAATCCTTTCAATTTCCGCTGAGCGGCAGCTTTGGGGCTCTCAATGCCTGCATATACGAATACCGCAAGCACAGAAAGAACGATGAGCAGGGCTATCATTTTATTTCGCTGTTTTATTCGGGCCATAGTTTCCAACTATTGTTTTCCCAATCCCATAAGTCTTCATTAAAAAAAATGACGTTTCTGTTACAAGTCAACAGCGTACTGTCATTTTTCAATTCTATTTTGAGAATGCCCCGTGGCAGATTCATACGTACCCAGCCATTATTATCTACAAAGAATCGAACGGCATACTTACCGTGGAACGTATGTTCGGGCACATCAAAAAATACACTGTCGGGGTTTGTACTGATAATTTTCCAGGCGCCTCTCGCTTTCCGGTCTGCTTCTTCATCGCTATAACGTTCGTAGGTAGTAGCACATACCCCGGGTAATTTTAGTGTGTTATCCTCTCCAAAGGAAATATGTATATCCGTAAATTCATAGAAACGGTCTCTATCCAGGAAAGAATTTTCAAACTCTATATCATACCCTGCTCCAGTCAATTTTTTCCGCATAGCAGCTTCAGGGCTCTCAATGCCTGCAAGCGCGAATGCTGTAGCCGCAGAAATAATGATGAGCAGGGTTATTATAATTTTACTTTGTTGTGTTATCCGGGGCATAATCGCTGATACAAGCTGGTCAGAATGAGATTTTATAACTTTTACCGGATTCGGTAGACAGCTCTATCTTTTTATCTTTATTGCCGACATTACATGTTCCGCCAACCCGCGAGTATACCGAAGCGGAAGTTAATTTACTATCTTTCCATTCAAAATCGAAAACAAAGCCGCCACGCGCACAAAATCCTTTTACTTTGCCGTCTTTCCATTTGGCCGGTAACGCAGGCAGCAATTCGATGGTTCCTGTATGGCTTTGTATAAGCAATTCGATAATGGCTAACGAAGTTCCCATCATATCCCCTACCTGTACATGCCCGTGTGCATCGATAAACAGATTCGGATATGCTTTTCCGAAATATTGGCGGTTTATCAAATCGAATGCACGGTCGCCCTCTTTCAGGCGGGCCATAAGGCAGGTGATCCATCCCAGGCTCCATCCTTGTGCGTCGTAATCGTGAGACAGGCGGTAATGAAGCGAATGGCTGACGGCCTGGGCAAGCTCCGGTGTTTCCGCAAGGCTTATACGGTTGCCGGGCATCATTCCCCAAAGGTGAGAAACATGCCGGTGACCGGGTTCCCGCTCCTGATATTCTTCGGCCCATTCCATCAAACGCCCGTCGGAAGCAATCTTAGGTAAAGCAAGTTTGTCGAAAGCCGCTTTTACTTCCCTTGTCTCGGCGTCATTGATAGTTAGCAGCCGGCAAATTTCGAGATAGTCGCGAAAAGTACTCCATATCATTTCCTGATCTTGTGAATTTCCCATGGAAATGCTGCAATACTGACCGTCGGGCGCAGTAAAGCTGTTTTCGGCGGAGGTAGTAGGTCCCGAAACGAGTTTGCCTGTTTCAGGGTCTTGCACCAGCCAATCGACAAAAAATAATGCCGCCTCACGTACAACAGGAAATGCCCGGCTTTTTAAAAACTCCCGGTCTTGCGTAAACCTGTAATGCTCCATCATCTGTTGCGCACACCAGGCGCCACCTATTACATACATCCCCCAACAAGGATTGGAATCCGACGGAGTAGTATAAAACCATGCATCTGTACGATGGCCTGCTGCAAATCCACGCTTCGTCCCCAGCGTTTTCCGGGCTGTGACTTTACCATTAATAACCAGTCTTTCCGTCAATGTAAAAAGAGGTTCATGACATTCGGAAAGATTGGATTGTTCGGCAAACCAATATCCTTCCTGAAAGTTTACGTTGATATGATAATTGCTTCTCCACGGAGCTACCATAAGCGGATTCCAGACACCCTGCAAATTCATCGGCAAATTGCCTTTTCGTGAGGCAGAGATAAAAACGTAACGGCAATAGCGGTAATAAGTCAACATCAGTTCGGGGTCTTCCGCTCCGCCTACCACAGCAGCGATACGCCGGTCGATAGGATCGGTAATGGCAGAAGCGGCTCCTGCCGGAAAATCTACGTCAAGAGAAGACCGGTTATATAAGGTAGAAAAATCGGCCACGTGGTCGGCTTTAAGCTTACTGTAGCCTTTATTGATAGCGGCGGAGATTTGTTGTTCGCATGCCTTCACGCGATTATGTGTCAAAGGATTGGCATAGTCGAAATTGTAATCTGTATGGATGGCTACATAGAGTGTAACGCTGTTTGCTTTTGTCACCTCAATCCCTGTAGCGGTCTTTTTTGTCTGGCCGCCATCTGCTACAAACCGTATGATCCCATCGAACTTAACCCCTTGATACTTCCCGTCGGCAGCGTATGCCTGGCCGGAAACATGCAGGCAGTCGTCAGACGGTATATGTGCCGTAGCGCCAAAAGGCCGGTCAAAAGAAGCAGAAAAGGATACCTGCTCTGGCGTACCGGCCGAAATACGCATAACAAGTACCTGGTCGGGAGCGCTTACAAACGCTTCACGAAGAAACTTCACACCATCCTGTTCATAAGAAACGGTAGCTATTGCCTGTTCATAATCAAGCGAGCGTAGATAATTTACCGGTTCACCCTTGCCGGTATGGTTTAGCCGGAGAAAACCAAAAGGCTGATAAGACCTGTTATCGCCCTTCTCTTTTTTCTCAATAAATTCCTGGGCGCATAGCGATTCGGCTTCGCCATATTTCCCTTCATACAACAACCGGCGCATTTGCGCAATCAGTTCCGGGCCTTGCGGATTATCAAGAGGTACGGGAGGGCCGCACCAAATGGTATTTTCATTGAGAAGGATCTGGTCTTCTGCAATTCCTCCAAAAATCATTCCTCCGATACGGCCATTACCTATCGGAATAGCCGATTTCCAGTCTTGTGCAGGTTCAGCATACCAAATAGGAGACTTTTCATGGGCGTGTGTCATTGCGTTTGAAGAAATTAAAACTAATAAGACAAAGAATACATTTAATTTCATAATACATATATTTTTAAAGTAAAAGTTACAGCGCAAATATAAGGAAATTTCATCGTATTGTTTCCCATCCGGCATAATATAAAGAACAGAGGATAGCGCTTGTTTTCGTGCCCAATAGTTTCGTAATTGGTAGAAATCTCTTATCTTTGGGGGATAAATTGTATGTTGTCTTTTTAGTTTGTATGGAACTTATACTTCCCAAAAGGTTGAATACTAAT